>JAICGQ010000276.1 GCA_025923035.1 Pyrinomonadaceae bacterium
CGAATCTCGGGCGTGAAGTCTTCTTTCCGAGCGACACCCGTCAACGCTTCGACAGCCGTGAAGATCGGTTCCGGCTTCAGCACCATTCCGTCGCCACCGCCGAAAGGACGATCGTCTACCACGTGATGCTTGTCAGTGGTCCACTGACGCAGATCGTGAGCGTGGATGTTCACGATGCCGGCGTTGCGCGCTCGTCTCACGATTCCGCAGTCGATCGACTCGCGAAAGAACTCGGGAAAGATCGTGATGACATCAAAGCGCAGCATCTCAAAGATCTAAAAGTCCTTCAGGCGGATCGACCAGAATTGTTTTTGCGGACGTGTCGATCGCTAAAACAATTTCAGAGGCCAACGGCACCAACATTTCTTTTCCGCTTTCGTCGTTAACAACGAGTATCTCCGTGCCGCCCGTCTTCATTACGGAGCGAACCTGCCCGATACTGTGGTCACCGACTTTAACGGTGCATCCTTCAAGTTCCCAGTCGTAAAACTCGTCTTCTTCGAGTTGGACGCGATCGGATTCGGGAACGGCGAATTCGTATCCGATCAATCCGCGCGCGGCGTCGACGTCGTCGTAGCCGGCGATTTTCAAAACTACGCGGTCTTTTTGAAACCAGAAATCCTCGATGTTTCCGGTTTTCTGTTCACCGCCGGGCGAAAGGAGGACGACTTCTTCGAGATCCTCAAAGCGTTCGGGAAAGTCCGTCAGGAGTTCCGCGACTACTTCACCTTTCAACCCGTGTGTCTTCACGGCTCGCGCGATTAAAACCAGATCCGAGCCGGGTTCCGTCATTCGCTCATTCCACGATTTCCAGGAGATAACGACGGTTCTTCTTTGTGCCTGCTATTCGTGCTAACGATCGCAACGCGCGTATCGTTTTTCCCTGCTTGCCGATAATCTTGCCGACGTCGTTTGGCGCGACGCGCACCTCGATCAACGTCGTACCGTTCTTCTGCTCAACTTCGCGAACGTCAACATTGTCGGCCTCATCGACCAACGCTTTCACGATCATTTCAACGGCGTCTCGCATGGTTTACAAGAAGACGTGTGGCCCAATCGGCGCCTTTGCGCCCTTAGACTTGAGCTTCAGCGGCGGCCGCGTTTGCGGCTTTGGTGCTGGCTTTGATCAGCCGGTTGACGGTGTCAGTGGGTTGCGCACCTTTTTCCAGCCAGTAATTGACGCGAGTCAGGTCGAGCTTGATTTCGGCCGGATTTCTGGTCGGGTTGTAAGTACCCAGGTTCTCCAGGTAGGCCCCGTCGCGCTTTGACTGTTTCTCTTTCACTACGACGCGGTACGACGGGCTCTTCTTGGCCCCCGTGCGCATTAACTTGATAGCTAACAAATCGTTCCTCCTTCATCCGTGTTTCGGACACGGATCTATTTTCTTCGCTTCTTTCGCTTCTTCTTATGTTTCTTTCGCGACGGCCCCACAGGTCCGCCAGGTCCCATCGGCCCACTCGGCAATTGCGGCAGCTCGCCGTCGTCACCCGAAAAGCCGGCCATGTCAGGCATGCCGGTCATCTTCCGCAGCATCTTGCTTTTCAAACCACCGCCGCCGAACAGTCCCGAACTGGACAGTTGCCGCATCATCTGCCGCATCTCGACGTACTGCTTGATGAGCTGATTAACGGCTGCGACGTTTGTTCCGGAACCGCGCGCGAGTCGGCGTCTGCGGTTCGCGTTCAGGATTCGATGATCGTTTCGTTCTTCCCACGTCATCGAGTCGATAATGGCTTCGGTGCGTTTCAGCTCCTTTTCCATCATTGCCGACTGCTCATCGTTCAACTGCGGCATGCCCATGCCGCCGAGAAGCTGGTCGGGCAACAACTTCATAATCTTCGAGAACGAGCCGAGCTTCTTGACCTGGCGCAACTGAGAACGGAAGTCGTCTAACGTGAACTCGTTCTTCTGTAGCTTCTTGAGCTGCTCTTCCGCTTCTTCCTGATCGACCTTCGCCTGAACTTCTTCGATCAGCGACAGAACATCGCCCATCCCCAGAATTCGCTGGGCGACTCGGTCGGGATAAAACGGTTCGAGCGCGTCGTAACGTTCACCGATGCCGACGAACTTCACTGGCTGACCGGTAACTTGCTTGATCGAGAGCGCTGCGCCTCCGCGTGCATCGCCGTCCATCTTCGTCAGTATCACACCAGTGATTCCCACGCGGCGATGAAACTCTTCCGCGGAGCGAACGGCGTCCTGTCCCGTCATCGCGTCGGCGACGAAGAGAATCTCGACCGGATGCGTTTCGCCTTTGATCTTGACGAGTTCTTCCATCAGCTCATCGTCGATGTGCAGCCGTCCGGCCGTGTCGATGAGCAGCGTGTCGAACCCGGTCTGTTGCGCGTGTTTCTGCGCTTCGCGGACGAGCGTCAGCGGGTCGTTGCTTTCCGGATATTCAAAGATCTGCTGGCCGGTCGCTTTCGCGATGACCTTCAACTGTTCGCGTGCCGCGGGCCGGTAAACGTCCACCGAAAGCAACAGCGGCTTCCGCTCCTGGTTCTTGGCGAGCCAGCGCGCGATTTTTCCGGTAGAAGTTGTTTTGCCCGAGCCTTGCAGGCCAACTACCATCACCGTGTTTGGTAGTTGCTTCGTAAAAACGAGTCGCGACGATTGGCCGCCGAGTAGTTCAACCAGCTCGTCGAAAACAATCTTGACGACTTGTTCTGAAGGCTTGAGTTCCTGCCAAACCTGCTGGCCTTCGGCCTTCTGTTGGACTGACGCTATAAAATCTTTGGCGACTTTATAGTTGACGTCGGCTTCCAGGAGCGCGAGCCGGATCTCTCTCAGCGCGGCGTCGACGTGCTCCTTTGTCAACACGCCTTCGCCCCGGAGATTCTTTAAAGTCCGCTTTAATTTGTCCGAGAGCGACTCAAACATAACCCAAGGCGAAGTTCCGTGCTGAAAACGGAAACGGGAATGATAGCGACCGGGTTTTGGGGTGTCAAGGCGAGTCGCAATCGTTATGTGCGCGCCTAAACCTTTGCGTTTTGAGAAGTTTATTGACTATGAGCGAGGTGTGTCCGCGAGCGTACTTGTTTCAAAAAAGTTACGACTACACCTGTACGCCTGTCCTCGCAATGTGTTAAATTGCCCACCGATAACACGTTTGCGGCTACCGTAGTCAAAAAGCAGATTTGAAACGGTTCCCTCCCATCAAACAAAACGCGTTGAAAAGTCGGCTTGATTGATCTTTTATAGGTACTAAATGGATAAACGTGTGGGTCACGGGCCCCCAGGTCGTGACATTCAAAAGCCCCTTAACGAGAGAGGTGTGGTCGATCTTGCCGATGCGCGTGTGAGAATCCGATCGCGCCCCAAGCCCTCAAACGAGTCACTGCTGCGTGAGCTTGATGAGATTCGCTCACTGCTGGACCAGGGTCTTTCTACTGAAGCCAAGCAGCGCCTCGCAACACTCATTTCCAACGCTCGAAACTTTCCGGCGGTGCTCGCCCTGGCGCGTTGTGCGCTGTCGACTGCACTGGAACAGCAGGGCCACTATCGCGATTCGCTCGCGGCCGTCTCGATGTACGAGTCGCCCGAATCACGCGCGAAGCTCGACACGCAGACCGTGAGCCATCTGCGCGTGCAGATCGGACTGGGCTACAACTACACCGGCGATCATCCGAAAGCGATCGCGATGTTGCAGGCTACGTTGCGTGAATACGCGGAGAGTGGAGCAGTAAATCTCGGCCCGATCTACGCGGCGTTATCGCGAACCTATCGCAGTATCAGTGAGTATCCGATCGCGCGCGATTTTTCGCAGCGTGCGTTAGAGAGTTTCCGCCAAAGCGGGGAGTGGCGCGGGCTCGCGGATGCGTATTTCGGCGTCGGCCTCTCCGACGTCCACGAAGGCAATTACGAATCAGGCCTTGAAAACTTTGGCCAGGCATTAAAGCTGATCGGCGATCGTCAAGCCGCACATCTGCTGGGCCGTCTCTATGCCAACATGGCTGGAGCTTGCTGGTTTTTGAAACGTCCGCAGGAAGGTATCGATCACCTCAAGAAAGCGATCACCTATTACGAACGAACGGACCACAAGACAAACGCCGCCGATGGCTACAACAATCTCGGTATCAATCTGATTCTGATCGGCCAGTGGGACCGGGCGCAGGAATCGTTGGAACGTGCTCTTTCGTTGGCGAAAGAGGTTGACGAGCGTGGCGCAAAAGTCCCAATGATCCTCGATTCATTGGGCGAGTTGCACATGCTTCGCGGCGATCTCGACACCGCCAAAGAGTATCTGACCCAGGCCGTCGCCCTGGCTAATGAAAACGGAAACAAGTGGTACGCGGGCCAGGCGTTGAGAACGCTCGGTCGTTGTTGCCTCGCGCTCGTCGATCCCGCGACTGCGTTGGCCAAGGCGAAAGAAGCACTCGCGCTTGCCGAACAGATCGGCGACCGTCAGGCGATTTGCGAATCGTGGCTTATCGCTGCGGAAGCTCATCTCCAGACGCTCGAGTTTGACGAATGCGCCGCGGAATTGCACCGAGTTAACGAAGCGACAACCGATTCGGCGACCGATCTAAGTCTCACTGGCGAGTCGCACCGGTTGAACGGAATGCTGAACATGGCGCAAGGCGATGCCGGCGCTGCCGCGCAGCACTTCGGCAGCAGCGTTTCGATCTTCGACATACTCGGCGATCGTTATCGCGCAGCGCGCGCGCACCTGGAACTGGGACGCGCCTACACGAAGATCCTGCCGGAGCGCGCCGGCGAACATCTGAGTCGGGCTTTGAATACGTTCCGCGAACTGGGAGCGAAGATCGATCTCACACGCGCGGAAGAAGAGTTGAAAGATCTTGCCCGCGCGACTCCTGAACGCTTGCAGGAGCAGTCGGCACTGACGCAACTGTTGACGTTGCGTTTGGCGGAAGCGGTTGCATCTCGTGAGTTGTTATTGCGCGAGCTTGCGGCGGTCATGCGTCAGGAGACGGGCGCGCAGCGCGTGATCATCACCGAACGCGGCGAACATAACGAACCGCGCGTTGTTGTCGCGATGGGCTGTACGCCCGCTGAGAGCGTGAAAATAGCGGTCGACCTGAACGATCTTGACGGCGAAAAAGACCGCCAAAAATACTGCAAGAAGAACGACGTCGAACTGATTTTATTGAAGTCGTCCAACTCTCCACCGGCGCTGATGTATCTGTCACCTCGCAATCGTTCGACTTTGCCGAAGGGCATTGCGCTGGAGCCGCTGCTTCGTGTTGTTGAGCTCGGGATGGACGTTTGTGCATTGCGCGCGGGTGCAAGCAAGAGTGGCGTACATGAGAACGCCGACGAGTTGGCGGGTACGAGTTTGATGCCCGGTTTTATTCACTCTAGCCCGGCAATGACGCAACTGGTGGAAGAGGTCCACAAGATCCGTTCGTCCGACGTGACCGTGCTGGTGACGGGCGAGTCGGGGACGGGTAAGGAACTGGTGGCTCGTGCGATTCACGCGATCTCTTCGCGGCGCGCGAAGGTCTTTGTTCCCTTCAACTGTACGGCGGTGCCGAAGGAGTTGTCGGAAGGGTACCTGTTTGGTTACCGGCGCGGGGCGTTTACCGGCGCGGTGTCAGACTCCCAGGGCGTGATCCGCACTGCGGCCGGGGGCACGTTGTTCCTCGACGAAGTCGGCGACCTGCCGCTGGACGTGCAGCCGAAGCTGCTGCGTTTCCTCCAGGAAGGTGAGATTCAGCCGCTTGGCGAGCAGCGTCCGAGCAAGGTCGACGTGCGCATCATTGCCGCGACCAATACCGACCTCGAAGACATGGTGGCCCAGGGTCGTTTTCGCGAAGACCTTTATTACCGTCTCAACGTGATTCGCCTGCGTGTGCCGCCGCTGCGGGAGCGCCGTTCCGAGATCCCGACGATCGTCAATTACTACGTGAATCACTACTCGGCGAAGTTCGGTCGCAAAGACATACAGATCACGCCGCAGGCGGTGGATCTGTTGATGGTGAGCGACTGGCCCGGGAATGTGCGGCAACTGTGTAACGAGATCCAAAGGACGGTCGCGCGTGCTGAAGATGGAGCCGTGATCACTCCGGAACAGCTTTCACCTGAACTGAAACGTACCTCGTCGCCGACCGCGCCTTCGGCGGCTTCGATCGCGGCCATGCCCTCGTCGTCGAATCTGCAGAGTACGGGCACGTTGGCGGAAGCACTGGCAGAAGTTGAGCGGCGCATGATTGCAGACGCTTTGCGCCGTCATGGCGGGAACATCTCAAGAGCGGCGCGCGAACTCGGCCTCACGCGCCGTGGTCTCTACCTGAAACTCGAGCGTCACGAACTCAGCGTCAGCGCCTAATCTGCTTCTAATTTGCGGTTGGTTTTGTGGTCTCTAGACCACTGCTACGGTTTTGCGCTGTGCGATCTCCTGCGCAATTTTGGAAATCTTGTTGATATCGAACGGTTTCGCGACCACCCAATCCGCGTTCACGGCGTTTCTGGTTTGGACGCTGATTGCGTCGGCCCAGCCGCTGACGATGGCCAGCGGGATCGTTTTCGAGCGTTCGCGGATTTCAGTCACCAGTTCCCAGCCGCTCATTTCCGGCATGCCGATATCCGTAAATACCGCGTCAAACTTGCCTTCATACTGATCGAATAGCGCCAGCGCGACTTCGCCGCTCGGCGCCGATATGACTTCGCATCCTTCCGATTCCAGCGCTTCGATTAGTACTTCGCGAACGTGAGTTTCGTCGTCGACCACGAGCACGCGCATTTTGTCCTCGGAGGTTGTGGTGCCGGCCGTGATGAGGTTTTGCTCGGTAGTTGTTCCGACGGGAGTGACTTTCGGGAGCGAAATCTTGAACGTCGTGCCGCGACCGGGTTCGCTGTCGACCACGATCGAACCTTCGTGACGGCGAATGATACCGAAGCTAACAGCCAGGCCCATGCCGGTGCCGGCCTTGCCTTTCGTGGTAAAGAACGGATC
>JAICGQ010000277.1 GCA_025923035.1 Pyrinomonadaceae bacterium
ACCGCTTCCAACGGCCGTTCCGGAAGTTCGACGCGCACAAAGAGCAGCCGTCCGGTTCGAAGCAGTTCGCCTTCCGTGAACCGCGTTCCGACCAGCGAGAGGCTCATGCCAAACTTGCTTATGCTGTCGCAATGTCCGCGCGAAGGTTCGGAATAGGTGACCTTACCGGTCTGCGCCGTTCCCTCAATCAACGATATCGCAGCGGGCAAGTGGACGTTATACCGCGGCACCCGCCGCCGACGGCGCTCCTGCTTCTCCTCGACGGGCGCGCGTTGAGTGGTCCTGAGCGGGTCGAACCCCTTGAACACGAGCCCGCAGGTATTACAGAGGAGCTTATGAAGCCCGACTAAACGAAGCGGAAAAACCGCGTCATCATAATCCCGCTGAATTCGCTCGCTCTCACACCTCGGACACCGCATGGCAAATGGGATTATAGCAACGGGAGAATGGACGTGAACGGTTATTCTGGACCGTGCGTTATAATGGCGCCGAAGATTAAGATGAGCTCGGACAAAACAGAAGGTGCACGCAACGGTCTTGACGCGGTGATCGACGCTTACAAGAAAGACGTCGATATAACCTTGATCCGGCAGAACCTGCGGCTAACCGTGGATCAGCGTTTTCAGCAACTGATGAAGCTGCAGCAATTCGCCGAAGAGCTTCAACGGGCCGGAAGAAAGGCGCGTTCCCAACCGTGACCGAGTTCACTAGCCTCATACGCCGGCTTTCTGACAACGAAGTGGAATTCATAATCGTGGGAGGCGCTGCAGCTACGGCACACGGTTCGGCCCGGCTGACTCTGGATCTCGATGTTGTTTACAACCGCAGCGACTTGAACATCGACAAAATGGTAGTTGCCCTAAGACCTCTTGAACCGTATCTCCGCGGCGCCCCGCCTGGATTACCCTTTGAGTGGAGTGTAGAGACGGTTCGGAAAGGCCTCAATTTTAAACGTAAGCTTTTTATCTTTCATGATAGTTTTCGCGCGATTCCTTCGCCTTAGTGATTGGTACGAATTACTCATCCCTAAGGAGAAGGAAGCGAAATGCGAACTATTAAACTCACACTAACCCTGATAACTCTTGCTGGAGTCATCTCACTCGTTGGACTCGTCTATGGCACGAGTTCGAAGGCAGCCGCAAACCCCGGAGTTACCGTAAACACTCACTGGAAAGGATACGCGAGTTTTAGCCCGACGGGCGCTGGTCCAAACGTGGCGCGCTGCGGTGATTTTCCCGAAAACGTTGAGGTGCACTTCGCGGGCTCAGGCATCGACAACCAGGGCGGAATTCTAACCAACGTTGTTTCCGCATGCCTCAACACCACCACCCAGATCGTTAAAGATCTGAAAGCCACCGATACGTTTACCGCAACAGGCGATCAGATCTTCATCGAAAGCGATCCCTTTGTGCAGGTCGTTAATCCAAGCAACTGCGTCGTGAGCACCTCACACGCAATCGGCTTCAGAGTCGCTGGTGGAACCGGAAAATACGCCGGCGCCACGGGCCAAGGCCGCTACGAGATCGCCGGCAACGACGCTGCATGCAACGGCGTCACCATCCCAAACACTGTTTGGTTTGAAGGCATCTTCCAATACCAACAACCGTAATCATCGAACAGCCAGGAAAATCGGAAGCCCGCGAGCGCCGGCAACGACTCTCGCGGGTTTCTGCTCGAAACAATTCTGCAAAAAGCGCATGCGACGTGGTTTATTATTGCCTCGCATGCCTACCATCAAACCACTCAATAAACTCGTATCAAAAGCACGCGACCTGCGAGACCATCATCGCGAACGTCACCGCCCCAGCGGCTTTGCTTTCGCGATTTCGGATCGCATCGACTTCCTCGACAAAACACACTGGGACAAAGTGACTGCACACGACTCGCTCTTCCTGTCGCCCAGATACCTGCGCGTGCTCGAAGACGCCGGCCCTGACAATTTGCGTCAGTGTTACGCGCTGATCTTTCGCGACAAAGAACCGGTCGCCGCGATCGCGGCTCAAAGTGTGACGGTGTCAGTCGCGCGTCTCCGCAGCAAATCATCGAAGAGCATCCCCATCGACGGACTCGAAGAAAAGATGCTCGTCTGCGGAAACCTGCTTTCGTGGGGCATGCACGGCATCTCGTTCGCGCCGAACGTAGACCACGAACCGCTTTGGCCCGCAGTTGCGGAAGCGATCTATCGTCTGCGTCGCGTCGACAAACTGTTCGGCGACACGGCGTTTGTGATGGTCAAAGACATTCCCGACGCATACGCTTCTTCCGCGACAGCGCTTTCACGGTTCTCATATCGCGAACTCGAAACGGAACCAAACATGGTGCTGGAGATCTCGCCGAAGTGGAAAACTTACGACGACTACATGGCGAGTCTCACGTCGAAATATCGCAAACAGGCAAAGCAGATCGAGAAGGAAGTTGACGCGGCGGGATGCACTCTCGAAGAGATCAAAAGTGACGAGATCGCCCGCAACGCAGAACAGTTACACGCGCTCTACCTGCAAACGCACGGCAATGCGCGACTCCGGCTCGTGACACTGCCCGTCGCATTCCTTCCCACACTCGCCGCCCAACTCGGCGACGACATGCGCTTCACTGTCCTGCGCAAAGGCGAAACGTTGCTGGGATTTGTGACGACTGTAAAAGATGGCGCAACAGCAGTCGGTTACTACATCGGATTCGATCGAAAGATGAACGCCGAGATTCCGATCTACTTTCGCTTGTTGCAAGCAGTGATCGGTCACGCCATCTTGCTCGGCTGCACGCGACTCTCACTGGGCCGCACCGCACTCGAACCGAAAGCACGTCTGGGCGCGCGTCCCGATCCGATGCGAGTTTGGATCCGTCATCGCATTCCAATGTTGAACCTGATCGTTCGCGGACTGCTGCATACAATCGACGATCACGAAGAACCGCCCGAGCGCAATCCGTTCAAATGAAGCTCAACTGCCGGCAGCGGTGTGCATGAGCCAGATGTCGGCTTCCGCCGCAACGTAGGTGAAGTAAATCGTGCGGTTGTCGCGCGAGATCGCCGGACTGCCGATGTCGACGTCCTGATCGGTGACGGCCAACAGTTGCGTGTGTTTTCGCGTCTGCGTGTCCAACAACAGCAGACTTCCCTGGCTGACGAATAGCAGGTGACGATTGTCGTTGAGCCAGATGGGCCAGTCGCCAAAATCCGTCAACCAGTCGTACGTCTTAGCCTCCAGATCGTAGATGCCGATGCCTGAATGCACGCCGTTCGGCAGGTGCTTGATGCCCGCCAGCTTCCTGCCGTCGGAAGACCACGACCAGCCTTCAAAGGAAAGACTCGCGTCGCTAAGCGGCGACAGGTACAGAAGCTTCTGATCGCCCCACGCTTTGTCAGGACGGATCACGATGCCATCGTTTCTCGGCGCGTGAATCGAATACGCGATCATGGTCCCGTCGGGAGACCATGGCGAATAATGCCCGCCGGAGCTTTGCGTGAGTTGGCGCAAGTCGGAACCATCGCGGTTCGCGATCCAGAGTTCGTAGTCGCCGGTGCGGCGCGAACTGAACGCGATCCGTTTACCGTCCGGCGACCAGCGCGGCCACATGTAACGGTAATCGCCCGGCGTTAGATCGCGTTGTTCCGATCCGTCCGTGCGCATCACAAAGATATGTCGTTGTTGGCCCATCGAATACGCCGTCAACCACTCGCCGTCGGGTGACGGATCCGGAAACCAAAGTTGCATCGACCCCTGCGTAATCGAAACCGGCTTCCCGGTAGTTCCCTGCTGCGCGCTAAACGCGACGCTGCGCAAGTTTCTGATTTCCGTTTGAGCTGAATATGCGAGCCGGCCATCGCGCGCAAAGCTGAAGTGCAGAACGGAGGTGGTCGCGCCCATCGCCGTCACCGGTTCGGGAACGCCGGAAGTTATGCCCGTTTCTTCATCGATCGCGATACGCCACACGTTCGAACTGCCGCCGCGATTACTCGAGAAGTAGAGATAGTTTCCGTCCGGCGACCAAACAGGATTGAGATCTGTAAATGAACCATCAGTCACTGCAACCGGCTTACCGCCATTTGCCGGGATGGTCCAGATGTGTTCGCGTTGGCCGTATCGATCGGGGCGGCTCCAGTAGGCAATCCGCTTCTGATGGGGAGAAAACGCAGGCTGCAGCGCGTCGCCTTCGGAGATCCGCTGTCGCTGATGTGTGTTCAGGTCGATCTTCCAAAGCTCGCTCCTGGTTGGACGTGTGGACGGCTGCGGGATCTTCTCCGTGCCGATCACAATTTGTGATCCGTCGGGCGACCACGAAGGACTGTAACCAAAGTCGGAGATGCGACTCGGCGATTCGCCACTCGCTGTCATCACGTAGACGCCGCCGCCGTCGCGTTCTGAGCGAAACGCGATGCGATCGCCGCTTGGTGAGAAGGCCGGCTGCGAATCGTCAGTCGCAGAGTTTTTCGTCAGGTTGGTCGAGTTCGCACTGCCGAGCGTTTGAGAGTAAATGTCCCAGTTACCCGACAGGCGCCCGGCGTAAGCGATCGATTTGCCGTCCGGAGATAGCGACGGAAAAAACTCAGGACCTGACTGATACGTGATCTGTTCGAAGTTGATCGCCTGCGGATTGTTGGGCGCCTGCCTTATCGACTTGACGAAGATATATCCGACGCCGAAGACGAGCAGGATTAATCCGGCGATCACTATCGCAGTTGCGACAGTTGAGAATCGTCTTCCGCCTGAGGTCGTTGGCGCGTGATCTTGAGCAACCGCAGGATCTTCGACAGGGCTGCGAACATTGCCGAGCCCGAGTCTGTTAAGGAGATCGGCGAAGCGTTTGTCTGAACGAAGCGTGTCAACAACCGGATCAACGGCCAGCCAGATCAGCCATCCATCGCGCCCTTCGTACGCATGATCGAGCCACTTGAACGCGCGGTCTTTGTCGCCCAACGCAGAGTGAATCGCGGCGATGCGATACGGTGAGACGTACGTTTGCGTTGACAGCTCCGTGAGTTCATCGAGTAGGGCAACGGCCTCCTTCTTACGGCCGCATAGCGCATACGTCCGCGCGAGCATGGGGAGTGGAAGAACACTGTTCCCGGAAAGCTCGATGGCTTTCTTAAACGCGGCGATTGCTTCCTCGTAGCGGCCGCACTGTTCGTACGTCAGCGCCATTTCCCAGTGCGTGTAAACAAAGGTGCGGTCCATGTCGAGGTTCTTCCGAAACTGGTCCAACGCTTCGTCATAGCGACGCGCCAGGTACAAGAGCAAGCCGATATTGGAGCTGACGGGTAACGCGAGCGGATCGAGCTGTTGTCCTTGCCTCGCTTCCGCTACCGCCTCATCCAACCGTCCCATCGCAGCCAGGAAAAGGAATCCATACCAATGATGCGCAGTGGCGTAGCTTGGCTTGAGGTCCAGCGTGCGCTTGAACTCCTGTTCGGACGCCGGCCAGTTCCAATCGTAGATGCCCAAACAATACGCGAGTGACGCATGCGCTTCGGCCAATGTGTTGTCGATCTCCAAAGCGCGAATGAGTGCTTCGCGCGCTTTGGGAAACGCATCTTTGGGAGCAACCGTCGCAATGCCAAAGCTTCCGAGAACCTGGTACGCATCGGCCAGGCCAACGTAGGCCAACGCATAAGTCGGATCTGCGTCGATTGCGGTCTGGAAATAGTCGATCGCCTTCTTCACATCCTCGTCGGTGCGTTTGTTCCAGCAGTAACGTCCCTTCAGGTATGCGTGATAGGCCTCGACGTTGTCAGTCGGGCGGCGGGCGAGTTGTTTTCTTTCTTCGCTGCTCACTCGCAGCAGTAGCTTCTCTGAAATCTCGCACGAGATCTGTGTCTCGATGTCGAGTATGTCTGACGGCTTGCAGCTACAACCGCCGGCCCACATCTGCGAACCATCGCTGACGTCCACCATCTCGACCTTCACCACCAGGCAATCAGCCGATTGCAGCACTCGTCCTGTGACCACCGCTCGCACATCGAGCTCACGACCAGCCTGACGCGGATCAACTTGCCGGCCCTTGTACAGCGAGACTGTGCTCCACGCCATCACGCGCAGATCCGGCAACTGCGAAAGCGTATTGATCATACTTTCGCTGATGCCGTCGCTCAGATAGTCCATACCCTGATCGGGATGATTGTTGACCAGGGGGAGAATCGCGACTGAGTCGATTCCGGTTCGCGACTGTCCCGTAGGCCAGGCGCGGTTCGCCAGCGTGACACGACGCGGATCGCCCGTGTCCTGCGATCGCTCCAACTCTTCTTCAAACTCGAGCCGTTGCCGCAGGTTCTTCAGATCCGCCACAAACTCTCGGATCGTTTGATACCGTTCTTCACGATCCTTGCGCAGCGCCTTCTTGACGATCCATTCGAGTTCGGTTGGCACTTCCGGCCGGTGTCGTACGAGCGGAGCCGGCTCACGACTCAGGATCGCAGCGATGATGTCCGACGCTGTTGGTCCAGCGAAAGCCGCCTGCCCGCCAATCATCTCGTACAGCACCGCGCCGAGACTCCAGATGTCCGTTCGCGTGTCAACTTGCAGCGCTCGCGCTTGTTCGGGCGACATGTAGGGCGCCGTGCCGATGATGATTCCCTGCTGCGTTTGAAACAGCGTCGACGCCTCGGAAATGATCGGCTTCGACTCGGTCAGCTTCGCGAGTCCGAAGTCGAGCACTTTCACGACGCGGTCCGCACGGACCATGATGTTTTCCGGTTTGATGTCGCGATGCACGATGCCCGCTTCGTGCGCAGCTAGCAGGGCGTTCGCGACTTTGATTGCAATCTGCAGCGCTTCAGAGATCTTCAGTGGTCCATGCGACAGAAGCTGCCGCAACGTCTCACCGTCGATAAACTCGATCGCGATGTAGTGCAGGTGGTCCATCTGCCCGATTTCGTAAACCGTGACGATGTTCGGATGATTGAGCGCCGAGGC
>JAICGQ010000278.1 GCA_025923035.1 Pyrinomonadaceae bacterium
AGAGAGATCATCAAGGCAGCACAGAGCACCAGTGGCGCCGCCAAGCAGGTGCGCAAGGCGTCGACCGAACAGGCGACCGCTGCCAAAGAGATCACACAGGCGGTCGAATCGATGCGCCGCGGGACGATTTCCACCTCACGCGCCTTGGGCGAACAGGCCGTTGCCGGAGATCAGGTTTCCAAAGAAGCGATTCAGCTCGTGCGACAGATTAACGAGATCACCCGAGCGGTCGGCGAGCAGGCGAAAGCATCTGCGGAGATCACCACCGCAACGCAGAGCATGCGCCTGCAATCCGATCAGGTCGCGAAGGCGATGCGCGAACAAACGCGAACCGCGCAAGAGATGACTATCGCCGTCGGGACTGTTTCGAAGGAAGCACTGCGTATCACCAACTCCAATCGCAGTCATCTCGATTCCGCCGAGAAGATTCGCGGCGCCGTCACTGAGCTGCGAGACATCACGAACCGCAATGCTGATGGCGTTAAGGCAACGTTGACAACGACGACGGGGCTGGCCGATCGCGCACGTCAACTCGGCGAGATCATGGACAGCATAGTTGCGGGCAATGGCGCCGGCGCGCTTAATCAGCAGTCACAGGCCCCCCCGAAATCAAAACGCAAGCGCCCGAGCAAATCAGCGCCGGAAACAAAACCTTCGGAGTAGACCCAGGTGATTCGTGACTAGTACACAATCGTCAGTCGGCGTTTTCACAACCGATAACCATCTGGTGATTCAAGTATGGGACGCCACGCTGGCGCGACTCACCGGGATCAGCGACCAATCCGCTTGCGGACAGGCGCTGGCGACGCTGCTGCCCGATCTCGAACAGCGCGGGTTGTTGAAGCGTTTCCAACGATCGCTGAACGACGGCGTCGTCGAAGTGCTCGCAACTGCATTTCATCACTACCTGATTCCCTGCGCTCCCGCCACTCCTTCCAAACACTTCGAGAAAATGCAGCAACGCGTAACCATCGCGCCGTTGCGTGACGACGAGTCGATTGCGGGACTCATCGTCACTATCGAAGACGTTACCGAGCGACTCGATCGTGAACGCGAACTGTCCACGCGTCTGGCCCAGGGCGATGAGACAACGCGACTGGCTGCGGCCGAAACGCTCAGCGACGATCAGTCGTATGACGCGACTTCATTGCTCGGCGCTTTGAGTGATGAGAGTTGGCAGGTTCGTCGCGCGGCCGTGAAGGGCGTGTCACAGCGGGCGGCGCCTGAGGCCATCACGGCGCTGTTAAACTCCGTCGTCGAGAACCATCAGAATCCGTCGCTGTTGAACAGCGCGCTTCAAGTGTTGACCTCGAGTGAGGTCGACACTCTGTCGCCGTTACAGGAACTGCTGAAAGGACCGGATGCTGATCTGCGAATGCAGGCGGCGCTGGCTCTTGGTGAACAACGCGAGGCTCGAGCGGTCCCAGCGTTACTCGAAGCGCTAAATGACGACAACACCAACGTTCGTTATCACGCGATCGAAGCCCTCGGCAAACTGAAAGCGGCAGAGGCCGCGGACGCGCTCGCCGAGATCGCGGAATCAAAAGACTTTTTCCTGGCGTTTCCCGCGCTGGATGCGCTCGCCAAGATCGGCGACGCGCGCGTTGCGCCGCGAATCGTTCCCCTGCTGGAAGACGAACTCCTGCGTGAGCCCGCAATCAGTCTGTTGGGCCAACTCGGTGACGATACCGCTGTCGCTCCGCTCACGGCGTTACTGAATACGCCCACTGCGCCCACCCATCTGATCGCGAACGCGCTTGCGACTCTCAGCGATCGTTTCGAGGAACAGTATCGCGAAGGGGCGTACATCGCGGATCTCACGAGTCGCGAAATCTCGCCCACGGGCGTCCAAAACCTGTTAGACGCACTGGAGACGCCAAGCGAACAAAACCTGCGCTCGATCGCGCTGGTCCTTGGTTGGCTTAAACGCGCAGGCGTCGATCGCGCGCTCACGAGATTGATGGGACGCGTCGATCTGCGCGACGACATTGTCGAAGCGCTCGTGCGTCACGGCTCGACGACTGTCGATCTGCTGATCGCGCAGTTGTCATCCGAAGATCTTGAAGTACGACGATCCGCAGTTGTCGCGCTTGGACGCATCGGAGACGCGAAGGCCACGTCAGCTCTGGTTGACACACTGGACGATGAGTCGCTCGCGATTGATGCGGCGTATGCGTTGGGCCAAATCGGCGATCCTGCGGCGGCGGACGGTCTGTTGCATCTAATCGGCGATAGTGATGCCTCGATCCGGCAAGCGGCCGTCAGCGCGCTGAACTCGCTTGCCGTGCCGTCCATAGCCGAACGTGTGGTGCCGCTGCTGCACGATCCGGATCCGAACGTACGTGAATCGGCCGTGAAGATTGCGGGGTACTTTGGTTATCCGGAGTCGGCGGACCAGTTGTTACAACTCAGCCAGGACACGGACGAGGCAGTCAGATGCGCGGCCATCGAACACCTGCCGTACGTTGAAGACGAACGGGCTTCCGCAGTCCTGTTCCAGGCAATCGCAGACGACACTCCGAAGGTCCGCGCCGCTGCAGCGCGCGCACTCGGCAACGTCGATGCTCCGAAGGTTATCGATCATTTAATTAAAGGACTCGGCGACGAGGACGTTTGGGTGCGTTACTTCAGCGCGCGTGCATTAGGCCGGCGCGGGTCGGAAGAAAGCGTTGCGGCTTTAGAGACCGTTCTCCGGACAGAGAAGTTCAATCACGTTCGGATTGCGGCGCTCGATTCGCTCGGTCAGATCGGCGGCGAACGTATCGCCGAAATTGTTACGGGGTTTGTTGAGGATGACGATCCGGACGTGGCAAAAGCTGCGCAGGCGGCCGTCGAGAAAAGTGGTCAACGCGAATAACAATGTCGTCTCGTTCACAGAATTTAGTATTACCCGAGGGCGCCAGTGCTCTGATTCAGACTTTGATCAATGAGCGCACCGGGATGTTTTTCGATAACGGCAAGCGCGATCTGCTGATCGACAAACTCTCGCCACTGGTAATCGAACGAGGTTTTACTTCGTATCTCGATTATTACTACCTGCTCAAGTACGACACCGCGTCGCGACTCGAATGGCAAAATGTGATGAACGCACTGTCGGTGCAGGAGACATACTTCTGGCGCGAGTTCGATCAGGTGCGCACGTTGGTCCATACACTGCTGCCGCAGTTGCACGCGCAAAACCCGGGTGCGACGGTGCGAATCTGGAGCGCCGCCTGCGCCACCGGGGAAGAGCCGTTGACGATTGCCATGGCTTTGAACGAAGCTGGGTTGTTTGAACGCGCATCGATCGAGATTGTGGCCAGTGATGCGAGCTCGAAAGCGATCGAGCGCGCCCAGGAGGGTGTGTATCGCGAGCGCGCTTTTCGCAATCTACCGAGCGGCCTGCGCGAGCGGTATTTCGCAAAGGAAGGTTCCGGCTGGCGTATGAGACCCGACATACACGGACGGATCAAGTGGGGCCTGGCAAACTTGATAGAGGAAGAGCAGATCGCGCCTTACGCAGCAGCGGATTTCATTTTTTGCCGTAACGTTTTTATTTACTTTTCAGAAAACGCGATTCGCCGGGCGGTCCGTTCCTTTGGGAAGTTTATCCGGTCTCCCGGCTATCTTTTTGTGGGGGCTGCCGAGTCGTTAATAAGATTGACGACGGATTTTAATTTGACGGAAATCGGCGACGCCTTCGTGTATGTGAAGCGTGAGAAAGTGATTTGACGAACGGAGCATTGATGGATCGAGTGTTAAGAGTTGTAGTGATCGACGATTCCGCTTATGTGCGGAAGGTAGTCCGGGAGATCCTCTCGCGCAGCCCGTTCGTTGAAGTTGTCGGCACGGCGCGAGATGGCCGGGAAGCACTCGATCTCGTAGAACGTCTGGAGCCGGATGTGGTCACGTGCGATCTCATCATGCCGGAGCTGGATGGCGTCGGGTTTGTACGCGAACAGATGCAGCGCCGTCCGGTGCCCATCATCATCATGAGCATCGCGAACGAAACTGCCGAAGCTGCGCTGACTGCGCTGGATGCGGGCGCGATCGACTTCGTACAAAAGCCGACGGCGCTCGCGAGTGAAAAGATATTTGAAGTCAGCTCCGAGTTGATCGAGAAGGTCAAAGCCGCCGGCAATATCGCGCTGAACCGGCTCTCCCCTGCCGCACCAATGCAAAAGCCGGCGAAGAGTGAACCGGAGATCACGGGAAATCACTCGGTAGACCTCGTGGCGATTGGTATTTCCACAGGTGGACCACAGGCGCTGAAACGGCTGATACCGCAGTTACCGAAAGACTTTCCGGTTCCGGTAGTGATGGTGATGCACATGCCGGTCGGTTACACGGAGATGTACGCTGCGAAATTAAACGAGTTGTCGGCGCTCGAAGTAAAAGAAGCCGCAGACGGAGATGAGATCAAAACGGGTCGCGTTTTTCTCGCGCCCGCGGGTCGGCACCTGAAGTTGTCACGTGGTGCAAGCGGCAAGGTCACTGTACAACTCGATGCCAAGCCTTTTAATACGCTGCATCGACCATCGGTTGATGTGCTGTTTCAATCGGCGGCGGAAGTTTACGGCAATCGAGTGCTCGGTGTAGTCATGACGGGCATGGGGTCGGACGGCAAACAGGGTGCGGCGTGGATCAAATCGCAGGGTGGACTCATCTTCACGGAAGCGGAGAGTAGTTGCGTCGTGTACGGCATGCCGTGCGTCGTGATGGAAGCCGGACTGAGTGACAAGAGTGTTTCGTTGGAAGGCATGGCCTTCGCGATCAGGGAGGTGGTATGAGCGCGAAGATTCTGATCGTTGACGATTCTGCGCTTTCACGCAGGACTTTGCGGCGGATCCTCGAAACCGCCGGGTACGACGTCGTGGAAGCTGACGACGGAATGACGGCGCTGGAAGTTTACTTCCTCGAAAAGCCGAATCTGGTGTTGCTCGATTTGGTGATGAAAGGCATGTACGGACTGGATGTACTGGTTAAGTTACGCGAGATGGATCCGAATGCGCTGGTTGTAGTGGCCAGCGCTGACGTACAGAGTTCGACGCGTAAGATGGTTGATGAAGCGGGCGCGCTGGCGTTCATTAATAAACCGTTTACGTCGGAACCAGTAATTGCGGCTGTGGAGGCAGCTCTGGCGGAAGGAGCCCCGAGTGAAACTAACTGAGAGACAGAGTGACGCGCTTTCCGAGCTGATCAACATCGCCTTCGCGCGTACCGGAGCGGCTCTGTCCGAACTGACAGGTCATCGTGTCATGCTTAATCCGCCGGCGGTTGCGGTTTATCGAACTCAGGAATTGCGCGGAGCGCTGGCGAAGTTTGTTCCCGGAGATGTGGCTTCGATTCACCAGGTGTTTGCCGGACCCGTTGCCGGTGACGCGTTGTTGTTGTTGAACTACGCGGGCGCCGTGCAACTCACCGACCTGCTGACCGATGAAAACAACCCGTCAAACTACCTCGACGAATCGGCGCGAGAAGTGTTGACGGAGGTTGGCAACATTCTTTTGAATGCTTGCCTCGGCATGTTTGGCAACTTGTTGAATGTGCACGTCACGTTTTCAGTGCCGCGATTGCATTTAGAGACACTCGATGAGTTGATCGCGTCGACCACGTCCGATAAAGGCGACATGCATTACGCGCTGGTGGTCTACACCGCATTTCAGATTCGCGACAGTTCAGTGAAGGGATTTTTGGTGATCGTGTTGAGCGTCGAGTCGCTCGATCGACTGATTCAGGAAGTGGATGCCTGGGAGGCGCAGCAGGGGAGATGAGCTCGCAGGCCGAGAGTTCCAAGGAAACATTGCTCAACGCCGCGGTGTTGCACTGGATGCACGACCTGGCGGCGCAGGGGATCGTCACGACCGACAATGAATTGAAGGTCGTCGAGTGGAACCACTGGATGGAGGAACACACCGGCCGGCGCGTTGCCGACGTAATTGGTCGTAGTTTGCTGGACCTGTTTCCTGAATTAACCGAACGCCGGTTGGACCGGCATTACAAGTGGGCGCTTGAAGGCCAGGTCAGAGTATTGTCGCAAGCGTTACACGGTTATCTGATTGCCATGTCGGCGGTATCCGGCGAACACGGCTACGAACAGATGCAACAAGCGGTGCGAATCTCGCCGCTGACTCACAAAGGAAAAGTAATCGGTACGCTGACGATCATCGAGGACGTGACCGAGCGTGTCGCTCGCGAGGCGGAATTGCAGGCGCAACTGGAAGACCGATCGCGTCTCTTATCGAACGAGAAACTGGCGCGCAACGAAGCGGAGCGCGCGAACCGGTTGAAGGACGAGTTTCTCGCCACCATCTCGCACGAGTTGCGGAATCCGTTGAATGCGATCATGGGTTGGGCCCACATGATGCGCCTTGGCAAGCTGACCCCCGCGAACGTCGAGCGCGCCGTCGAAACGATCTACCGCAATGCGAAGTCGCAGAGCCAGCTCGTAGCGGATCTGCTCGATGTGTCGCGCATCATTTCCGGGAAGCTGCGGCTTGATGTGCGCACTGTCGATCTGCTCTACATCGTCAATGCGGCGATTGATTCGATTCGTCCGGCCGCGGAAGCGAAGAGTATCCGGTTGCAGACGATACTCGATCCGTCGGCTGGTCCAATCTCCGGCGATGCGGATCGACTGCAACAGATCGTCTGGAACCTGTTGACGAACGCCGTTAAATTCACGCCGAAAGGTGGTCGCATACAGGTGCGGGTGCAGCGCGTAGAGTCGCATGTCGACGTCGTCGTGAGCGACTCCGGTATCGGCATCAGCAAAGATTTCCTGCCGCATGTGTTCGACCGCTTCCGGCAGGCCGATGCGAGTACCACGCGAATACATGGCGGACTCGGACTTGGTCTATCGATCGTTCATCAACTTGTGGATCTGCATGGCGGCAGTGTGAGTGTGCAGAGTGACGGAGAAGACAAA
>JAICGQ010000279.1 GCA_025923035.1 Pyrinomonadaceae bacterium
CGAGACCGGCATCAAGGTCATCGACCTCATTCAGCCGTTCTTGCGCGGCGGCAAGATCGGTCTGTTCGGCGGCGCGGGCGTCGGCAAGACCGTTATCGTGATGGAGTTGATCAACAACATCGCGAAAGCACGTTCCGGCTTCTCGGTGTTCGCGGGCGTCGGCGAGCGAACGCGCGAAGGAAACGACCTGTTGCGCGAAATGGTCGAGTCGCAGGTTATTCAGTTTGGCGAACAGTTCAATAAAAACTTCCACGACACCGGCGCCTTCGATCTGACCAAGGTCGACATGAATGCGATCGGACAGTCGAAGGTGGCGCTGATTTACGGTCAGATGACGGAACCGCCCGGCGCGCGTCTGCGCGTTGCGCTTTCCGGACTCACGGTCGCCGAGTACTTCCGCGATCAGGGACTTGACGTGCTGCTCTTCATCGACAACATCTTCCGCTTCACGCAAGCGGGATCTGAAGTATCCGCACTGCTCGGACGTATGCCTTCCGCCGTGGGTTATCAACCGAACCTCGCGACGGAGATGGGCGAAATGCAGGAACGCATTACGTCTACGAAGACCGGATCAGTCACGTCGATTCAAGCCGTTTACGTTCCCGCGGACGACTACACGGATCCCGCTCCGGCAACGACCTTCGCGCACCTCGACGCGGTCACTGCGTTGTCGCGGCAGATCGTCGAACTCGGTATCTACCCGGCGGTGGATCCACTCGCATCTTCGTCGCGCATTCTCGATCCGCGCGTCATCGGTAAGGAACACTACGATACCGCGCAGGACGTGAAGCGCGTGTTGCAGCGTTACAAAGACTTGCAGGACATCATCGCGATTCTCGGTCTCGACGAGTTGTCAGACGAAGACAAGCTGATCGTTTCGCGCGCGCGCAAGATTCAGAAGTTCTTCTCGCAGCCGTTCTTCGTGGCGGCGCAGTTCACGGGTCTGGAAGGGAAGTACGTCAAACTCGAAGACACCGTGCGCGGGTTCCGCGAACTGGTCGACGGCAAGCATGACGATCTGCCGGAACAGGCGTTTTACATGGTCGGCACGATTGAAGAAGCAATTCACAAAGCAAAATCGATCGCGCAATAACCCGAACTCTGTATGGCAGACAAGATACAACTCGAAGTTGTCACTCCTGAGCGGCGTGTGTTGGCCGAGTCCGTGGACATGGTTACGGTGCCCGGATTCGGCGGTGAGTTAGGAATTCTTCCCGGCCACACGCCGCTGATCTCCCAACTGCAAACCGGTGTGTTGACTTACGTGCAGGACGGAAAGAGTTTTCCGTTGCATGTGTCGGGCGGGTTTGTCGAAGTGCGTGACGATCACGTTTCGGTGCTCGCCGAAGTCGCAGAGCGTCCTGAAGAGATCGACGCGGCGCGAGCGAAGGCGTCGCGTGAACGTCTCGAAAAGCAGCTCAATGCATGGAGTGGAACTGAAGAGGACTTCGAAGTGGCAAGGGCGAAGCTGGAACGCTCTGTCGTGCGCTTACAGCTCGCTACGTCGTCGTCACGCTAGTTTCTTCGACGCGATCGCAGCGCGCATTTCCTTCACTGCGTTTTCCAAGCCAACGAATATCGCGCGCGCCACGATGTTGTGGCCGATGTTGAATTCCACGATCTGTTCGATCGCGGCGACGCCGCCGACGTTTCGATACGTCAGACCATGACCGGCGGCCACCAGCAATCCGTATTGCGCCGCGAGTTCAGCGGCTTCTCTCAATCTCCGCAACTCCTGGTTGGCCCGAACCGCGCCTTCGCCGTGTAGCCCCCGCGCGCCTAACATCGCTTCCGCGTAAGCTGCGGTGCACAGTTCAACCTGCTGTGCGCCGACCTGGTGGGCCACTTCAATCTGCGCCGGATCGGGATCGATAAACAGGCTCGCCAGCATGCCGGTTTCTCTGAGCGCATCGACCGCCTTGCTCACGGCGTCCTTGTTTGACTTAACGTCGAGTCCACCTTCAGTCGTGATCTCGTTCGGTCGCTCTGCGACGAGCGTCACCGCATCAGGTCGTGCCTGGCGCGCGATATCCAACATCTCTTCGGTCGCTGCCATTTCCAGATTCAGATACGTTGTGACTGAATCGCGCAGCAAGCGAATGTCGTTGTCCTGGATGTGACGACGATCGCCACGCAGGTGGACGGTGATCCCGTCGGCGCCCGCCTGTTCACAAGCCATCGCCGCCCCGATCACACTTGGCTCCGGTGCGCGTCGCGCCTGCCGTACTGTCGCTACGTGATCGATGTTGATGTTGAGCCGTACTGACATTGTGCTTAGTGCTTAGTGCTTTGTTCTTTGTGCTTTGTTTTTAAGCCGTTGCCGAAGATTGTCGTGCTCGGAGAGAAAAATACCAAGTACGAAGCTCAAAGTACAAAGCTCAGGGACTAGTCCGATCGTGCACGGCGCGAATGGCCGCATCGTAAACTCCGCGGCGCGCTTGCTGCCGAATCAATCCGACTTCACCCAACATCTTGAAACTGTCGCTGAACAAGCTGATCTTGCTGCCTTCGTTGTGGTCCCAGCGAACGGCGACCTCGCGCAGCCGCAGCCCGGCGCGATAGGCGAGATAAAGCAGTTCTACGTCGAACCCAAACCGATCTACAGTCGCCGCCTCAATCAACGGACGGCAGACAGACATTTTGAAAGCTTTGAATCCGCATTGCGTGTCCCAGAAAGGCATTCCCGTTGCCAGACGGACCGCGAGATTGAAAACTCTGCCGCCCTGTTCACGCCGCCACGATTGATGAACGCCGATCAGGTTCCGATCCAGCGCGCGCGAGCCAAACGTCACGTCCGCCTGGTTGTTTAGAATCGGATCGATCAGTTTTGGTGTTTCGCTGATGGGGGTCGAAAGATCGGCGTCGGAGAAGAGTGCGATGTCGCCGCGAGCAGCGAGTAACCCCAGGCGCACAGCTCGTCCTTTACCGAGGTTCGATTTGTAACTGATAACGGAAGTGCGCAGTGTGCCTCTACCCGCGAGGGTGCGCCGGGCCAGCGTGGCCGTTTCGTCGGCTGAGCCGTCGTCAACCACGATGACCTCGCCTGCAGGGTAATTCTGGCGCATGTAGTCCACTACGGCTTCGAGGGTATTACCCAACCGGACCGCTTCGTTATAAGCAGGAATGATTATCGAGAGAAACTGGGACATTCAGGTGCTCGACCGCAATATAACATACGGATCAGCGTCGCCGATTCAGACCTTCGGAGCTCCAAGGAGGCCTGTGGTATATTTTGGCAATGGAAGTTGCCCGCCAATTGGAACCACCGTCTTCGGAGTACAAAGGAGGCGGATGGGTCACCAAGAAATTCACTGTGACAGCGGCTGCTGTGATCATCGTTGCCGCCATATTTGGCGGGACGATCGGCACCACGCAAAAATTCAGCGGGCTCACTTCCGGCACCACGAATCCTTCAAACCGCGTCGTTCAGGACATCGAAGAAGATTACAACGAGGCGATTTCTACCATCATCTCGAATTATTCCGGCGACGTTGACCACGAAAAAGCAACGCAGGCCGCGATTCAGGGCATGCTGTCGACGCTGGATCCGCATTCCTCTTACTTGCCGTACACCGAGTTTAAGAAGATGAAAGAGGACCACGACTCGCGCTTCTTCGGAATCGGCGTCACTATCGTCCAGCATCGCGACGGCGTTTACATCCAATCGACGGTCGAAAATGCGCCGGCGGCACGGCTGGGTTTGCGTTACGGCGACAAGATCGTCGAAGTCGACGGCAAGGATTCGCGCGAGTGGTCCAGTGAACAGGTTTCGAAGAACGTTCGCGGAGGGTTGGGTGAGCCGGTCAGGATCAAAGTGGAACGCGCGGGGCATCCGGCGCCGCTGTATTTCACGATCGTTCGCGATGCCGTTCCGTTACCGAGTATTCGCAATGCGTACATGATTCGTCCGGGCACGGGCTACATCGGATTGACCGGTGGTTTTCAGCGTTCGAGTGACGATGAGTTGTCGAAGGCGATGAAGCGCTTGCAGGAACAGGGGATGCGGCAGCTCATTCTCGATCTGCGCGGCAATCCCGGAGGGTTGCTTGAGCAGGCGATCGACGTTGCGAGCGAGTTTCTGCCGCGTGGCGAGACAATCGTTTCGGTTAAAGGACGCACCGAATATAGCGAACCGACCGTTTACAAATCTACGGGTTCCAATCCCGCGACACTGCCGCTAGTTGTGCTCATCAATCGTAACAGCGCGTCAGCTTCAGAGATCGTTGCGGGGGCGATTCAGGATCACGGCCGCGGGCTGATTGTCGGCGAAACGAGTTTCGGCAAAGGGTTGGTCCAACGGATATTTTCGTTGCCGTTCAATACCGGTTTGACGTTGACCACTGCGCGTTACTACACGCCGTATGGGCGCTCGTTGCAACGCGATTATTCCAGCGGCTCGCTTTACGATTACTACACGCGACACAATCCCGATGAGACGCCGCCGCCGGCAGTGAATGGACCACGCAATTTGGAAGCGCCGTTGCCGTTGGCTACGCCGACGCCGCACAGTGGACCAGGAGTGCAGACTGCTGTTGGACGCGTGTTTTATGGTGGTGGTGGAATCACGCCCGACATCGAAGTGAAAGAATTGGCGAACACGACGACGCGCTTGCGTATCGCTGAAGCGGCGTTTCATTTCACACGGCAGTTAGCGGCAGGACTGCTGCCCGGGCTGGAGTCGTACAAGGTCGAGAAAGTGCAGTACGGGAAGACGGCGAAGCAGGGTGACTTTCCGATCACGGAGCGGGTGCTCGAAGCGTTTCGCAATTTTGTGCGAACGCAGCCTGACTTTCAGGTATTGCCATCCCAGATTGACGAAGAGTTGGATTTTACAAAGCTGCGACTTCGTCAGGAGATCATAACCGCCTCATTTTCCAACGACGCCGGCGCCCGCGTGTTGCTCGACAGCGACATGCAAGTCCTCCGCGCCCTTGAAGCCCTCCCCGACGCCAAACGCCTCGCCGACAACGCTCGGAACGGCGTGTGGCAAGGCTAATTCGTTTTTTATTCCCTAGAGATTGATCAGGGCCAGAGGCCGAACGAGGGGCGCAGCCCCAAGGCTAAGGGGCGCTTTCGGCGAGGCTTTGCCTCGCCGTCGGCGTAAGAAAAACGAAAATGGGCTACGCCCTTCGTTCGGGCTTGCCCTAAGGTTTGGCGGCGCGGAAGTTGTCGAAGATGACGACGCCGGGAACGATGGGTTCGGGTTGCCAGGTGCCGGCTTTTAGTTCGAATCGCACCGCGCTTACCGGGACCGCGGTTGTGTTCCAGGTCGCGCTTGAACGGATGGTCCAGGTTCCGGGGACGCCGCCGTTATCCGTCGCCGTCTCAAACACGACGTTTCCCGTAGATGAGTCGTGTCTTATCCGCCAATAACGGTGTGTCACCGGGCTGTAGGGCGCGGTGAAGAGGTTCAACTTGTTTCCGCCTATCCTCGACTGGCAGATGAAGATCCCTTCCTCGACGTAGACTCGATAATAGTTGTGCGCATCGATGCCTATGGTAAACATCGCATCGGCTTTAGTTGATACAGACGGTCCCTGGACCAGTTCAACGTAGCTGTAAGCTCCGGTGAAGTTGTGCGTGTTTGTCGATCGGATACCGTTGTAATGCGATCCCGACTGGCCCGCGAACAGTGGACCAATTCGCAGTCCTTGTGCAGTTTCGGCCGCGGGCACCGACGGATCAGTGAATCCACTGAAGAGACTATTCGCCTGCCACTTTACGACGTCGAACGAGTTGTCGTTGAAATTGTCTTCGAGTAAGACAGTTTCACCTGGCACCGGCGTGGGCGTCGGTGTTGGCGTTGGTGTAGGTGTCGGCGTAGGTGTTGGCGTCGGAGTCGGAGTAGGCGTCGGAGTAGGTGTTGGTGTCGGCGATCCGGCACACGGTTCGACAGAGCCTACGGGTTGCCAGCTACCGATCCACCGCCACCACTGATTATCAAGACCGAACACATAGACGATGTGATTGCAGTAGACGAGTGGCGAGCCGAGGCCGCCCGTGTCTTGCCCGTTGCGGAAGACTTTTCCATTCGAAAGCGTCCACACAGCGCCCGCGCTATCGACGATCTGTGTCCCTGGCGGAACGCGCGTGTTATTCGGCGACTCGGTGGTTGGTGATGGAGTCGGTGTCGGAGCGCCGCTACACGGATCGACAACACCTACCGGCGACCAACCATTATTCCATCGCCACCATTGGTTATCGAGGCCGAACACATACACGAGGTGATTGCAATATATAAGCGGGGAGCCGAGGCCGCCCGTGTCTTGGCCGTTGCGAAAGACTCTTCCATTCGAAAGTGTCCACACAGCGCCCGCGCTATCGACGATCTGCGTCCCAGGAGGAACACGTGTGTTATTCGGTGACTCCCCGCCCGGTGTTGGAGTAGGTGTCGGCGTCGGCGTGGGTGTCGGCGTAGGCGTAGGCGTAGGAGTCGGTGTTGGAGTCGGAGTAGGTGTTGGCGTCGGCGTCGGCGTCGGCGTAGGTGTCGGAGTCGGCGTAGGTGTCCCGCCACCACCGCATGGATCAACTGGTCCTGATGCTGACCAGCCATTGCTCCACCGGTACCATTGCGAATCGGTACCGAGCACATAAACAACTCGCGCGCAGTAAAGAATCTGCGAACCAACGCCGCCTGTGCTCCCACCGTTACGCAGGATCGCTCCGTTGCTCGTCCGTGTCCAAACATCACCGTTGCTATCAACGATCTGCGTTGCCGGCGGAACGCGAGTGTTATTCGGCGACTCCGCAGTCGGCGACGGTGTCGGCGTCGGCGACGGCGCGTTACTTGACGTCGTAAAACTCCAAACCGGCCCCTCAGCCGCCTGGCCCGC
>JAICGQ010000280.1 GCA_025923035.1 Pyrinomonadaceae bacterium
AGGACACGTTTTCCCTTGCGGGCGAAGGCGGCGGCTAAATTGATGGCGGTAGTGGTCTTCCCTACCCCACCTTTTTGATTGGCGATGGCGATTACCATTCGCTGCACAGTGGCAAACTCGCGCTCCAGTGGTCCATAAAACAGATTAGCCCGATTACATCGGCAGGTCGCCGGCTTCGCCGATGACGTCGGGCCATTCCTCTTCGCTTGAACTCAACTCACTTTCTTCCGGTTCGTCAGTAGGTAACGTGTTCCTCGATGCTTTGATCACTTCCATGTCGACGTAGATCGGACAGTCAGCGCGCAACGCGAGGGCGATCGCATCGGAGGGACGCGAATCGAGCACCATGCGGTTCCCTTCACTGTTGCGCATCTCGATCACGGCGAAAAACGTATTGTCGCGCAGACTGGTCACGACCACTCTTTCAACCTGGACCCCGAGCTGGACGATCAGGTTTCGCAAGAGGTCGTGAGTCATCGGCCTGGGCGGAGCAATCTTCTCGATCTCCAAGGCGATGGCGTTTGCTTCGTAAGCCCCTACCCAGATCGGCAGCATCGTGTCGCTTTGCACATCTTTGAGAATGATAATCGGAGTTCCGCTGTTCGGATCCATCATCAATGCTCGGATCTTTACTTCGATTTCCATACGTACCCCTTACACTACCGCTGCCCGATCGATCAATTTCCCATAGAGGCTGTTGGTTTTCGCGCCGGTCACTAACACCTCCACGATTTCACCTTCCAGACTCCGGTCGCCGGCGAAATTTACGACCTTGTGGCAGGTGGAGTGTCCGGAGAGATCGCTTTCCGATCGCGAACTCTGTTTCTCCGCGAGGACGCTCAACGTGCGTCCCACATATGAACGATAAATGTTGTCCTGAGTTCGTCTCTGAACCTTTTCGAGTTCAAGGAATCTGTTTGTCTTTTCTCTTTCCGATACGTTGTCGTCGAAGTTTGCGGCAGGGGTACCAGCGCGGCGCGAGTACTTGAAGATGTAAAGGCTGTCGTACTCACACTGCTCAACGAGCTCGAGCGTTTGCCGGAAGTCGTCATCAGTTTCGCCGGGAAAACCGACGATGATGTCGCTGGTCAAAGCCAAACGACGGCTGGAGCTCTTGATGCGTGCGATTCGTTCGAGATAGTCGCTGCGTTTGTGTCCGCGGCGCATCAGTTTCAACACGCGATCGCTGCCTGACTGCACGGGAAGATGAATCCAGTCGCAAAGATTGGGGTTCTCTTCGATGGCAGTAACGATGTCCGGGTGAAAATCGCGTGGAAACGAAGTCGTGAACTTGATGCGCGGCATTCCCGTCGCCGCGACTGCACGCAATAAACGGCAAAAAGGCGTTGCGCCCGGGAAACCTTCGAGACCGTCTTCAACGCGCGGGCGATAGCTGTTGACGTTCTGGCCAATCAGGTGAATCTCTTTGTAACCGAGCGACTGAAGCTTCCTGGTTTCGGCGACGATCTCGTTGGCTGGACGGCTCCGTTCACGGCCCCGTGAGTACGGTACGATACAGAACGAGCAAAACTTGTTGCAGCCTTCGATGATGGGAATGAATGCGACGTGCGGCGAATGTCGTTCGACCGGAGACACGTCCCACGCGTCGTTCTCGCCACGCTCGTCGAGATCGATGACTTTGCGTTCGCCTTCGCGGGCGCGTTCGATCAGCGACGAGATGCGATCGGTGGCGCGTGTGCCGATCACCATGTTGACTGACGGCGCGTGTTCGAAGATCGAATCGCCTTCGAGTTGGGCCACGCAACCCATCACGCCGACGAGGGGCGATGCTTTGCCCGTTTGTGCGGCACGGATCTCACCGATGCGCGTGTAAACCTTTCGTTCCGCCTTTTCGCGCACCGAACAAGTGTTTAGGAGAACAACATCGGCATCGTCGGCAGAATCGCAAAGATCGTAGCCTGAGGCGCGCAAACCCGTAGCTGCGCGCTCGGAGTCGGCTACGTTCATCTGGCAGCCAAACGTTTCGATGTAAACTCGACGCTTCATTCGCTGAAAACCGATGCGTTAGTCTACCAGAAATCATTTGTCGAACGCGATAGTGAGACTTTGTTCCATTAGTGTAGGTGGATCTTATAAAACTAGTGCTCGCTTGACCACGTTTCGTGTGGCTTGTAGTATCGCGCCGTTAGTAATCTCCCGGAAAAAGAAAGGTTCCTCATGTCCTTTAATCGAATAATTCTCGTGGGAAATCTCGGGCGTGATCCCGAGTTGCGTTACACGGCTCAAGGGACCCCAGTTTGTTCCTTCAGTATGGCCACGAATGAACGCCGTAAGGATCGAAACGGCGAGATGCAGGATCAAACGACGTGGTTTCGCGTGACGCTATGGAACCGCCAGGCGGAGACTGCCTCACAGTATCTGCAAAAGGGTCGTCAGGTGTACATCGAAGGACGCCTGCGCGTGGAAGAGTACGTCGATCGTGACGGAAAACCGCGCCAATCGCTCGAGGTCACTGCCACCGACATGCAATTCATCGGTACGCGCGGCGACGAGAACTTCTCCGAACGCGCAGCCTCAGCAAGCGCCGGCGGCGGCCCCTCCGAACCCCCAGGCGATCTGACTGACGACGACATCCCGTTCTGAGTGCGACCACTTCAGGCGTAAAATGTTTGCCTGAGGTGAACAGCCATGCCACTCAAAATTTTTGCCGCCGTCCTGTTGATCTGTTTGAGCCTCACCGCTTCCGCACAAGAGCCGACAGGTGCGCATCCTAAGCGACCGCGTGTGGCAGAGGATTACAAGGCTGGCACACTGAAGGAACTCGCCGCGAAAGCCGCCAGCGCTGAAAGCATCGGAAACAAGCAAGAGACCATGGTGATCGATCCGGATCTCACTCCTACACGTGCGAGAGCGACCTACGCGGAATTAACCGCGCGCATTCCGGACGCGAAGGCGGAACTCATCCGTCAATGGGCCAATCGTTACGCCGGCGCGCCCGAAACATACACGAAGCATTACGAGGTAGACGTCGCCTTCACCGAAGACGGAAATGACTACTGGCTTACGTTCAGCAAGAAAACTCTGGACTCTTTTTGGAAAGCAGACGTGTTGAAGAAACCAGTGGACCTGTTTTTGATCAAGATGGGAGCCGTCAAGCAAGGCGACAAATGGACGCCAGTGCTTCTTGTCGAGAGTTTTCAAGAAGCGAAATAAATGAGTGTCCGTCCTCGCGAATCAAACTGCGAACAGTTCGGTCCTGTGATCGACGGCTTACCGGTCGGCTTCGTCTGATCGCTCACAGTCCGCAATGCGGTCAGGACATCGCTTTTTCATATGGTCTCCATGAGGGTGAAGATGTGGTGGGCCTGAAATGGACAGCGCGCACGGGACATAGCACGATAATCAAGCTTACCCGGCTGGCGTTGTGCCGTCGCTGGTGCCCCAGCGGCCGAAGCTGCGGAGTTTCTGGTAGCGGCGACTTAGTCGGTCCTCGGTGGAGCAACTGACGGCTTCGGCCAGGCGTTCGCTCAGGGCGGAGTCGAGGAAGCGGGCGGTTTGATCGTAGTCGTTGTGGGCGCCGCCTTCGGGTTCGGGGATGATCTTGTCGATGATTCCCTCTTCGAAGAGATGTTGCGCGGTGAGGCGCAGGCCTTCTGCAGCACGATCAGCTTTCGTCGAGTCTTTCCAGAGAATCGCCGCACAACCTTCCGGACTGATAACCGAATAGATCGAGTTCTCCAGCATCAACACCTGATCGCCGACACCGATCGCCAACGCTCCTCCCGATCCACCTTCACCGATCACCGTGACGATGATCGGGACCTTGATCTTCGCCATCTCACGCAAGTTGTAAGCGATCGCTTCCGCCTGACCGCGCTCTTCGGCGTCGATCCCGGGATACGCGCCCGGTGTGTCGATGAAAGTAAAGATGGGCCGCCCAAACTTCTCGCCGAGCTTCATCACGCGCAACGCCTTCCGGTATCCCTCCGGCTTCGGCATGCCGAAGTTGCGAAAACTCCGTTGCTTCGTGTCGCGTCCCTTCTGATGGCCCACCACAACGACGGGCAAACCATGAAAACGAGCGAGACCACACACGATCGCCGGGTCTTCAGCGAAACGCTTGTCACCGTGGAGTTCGACAAAATCCTCGAAGAGCCGCTCGATCAGATCCAGCGTGTACGGCCGGTCGGCGTGTCGCGCGAGCTGCACGCGCTCGATCGCGGTGTGCGTTTCGATCGGTTTTGGCGGTGCTTCTTCTTTGTCCTTTTTTCGCATCTTTGGGGAGCTCATCTGCCGTTTTTACTCATCTGGGCTTCTTTTTCAAAACTGATCGCACAACCAATCTTCTTCAGCGCTTCTTCGAGTTCGTTACTTCGTTTCACACGTAGCGCATTGTTCGCCTGGATGCGAACGACGAGCCCGTTGTCCGTCTTCGTCTCGATCGCGACGTCCGTATCTCCCGGGTTCGTACTCAAGACACTCAAGATCGAATCGTACAACGTCGAAAGATCTTCTTCCTGCTGCGGCGGACGCAGGACCATGAACTCGCTCTGCCGCGCTGACGCATCCATGCTCTGGACCTGATCGACGATGATCGTCGGCGGATTGTCTTCGCTCAGCTCGAGCCGCCCGACGATGATCGCCGGCAACTCGTTTTGCAGCAGCGCCGAATGCTTGCGGTAAACCTCGGGCCACAACACGCACTTGGTGCCACCGGCCTCATCTTCCAAACGCAGCAGGGCAAACTTGTCGCCCTTCTTAGTCGTCCGTATCTGCACCTCGGAAATGATCCCGCCACAAGTGACGCGAGTTCCGCTCGGCACATTTGGCAACTCCGACGACGGCACTGCTCTCAGGTTCTGCAGCGTCTCGAGATAACTTTCGAGCGGATGACCGGTGATGTAAAACCCGAGCGCCGCTTTCTCCGCATTCAGCATCTCCATCGTCGTCCAGCCCGGCAGCGTCGGCGAAATCTCACCACGGTAATCAACTTCCTGCTCCATCGTGCCGAAGAGTCCGGTGCTGGCCCGAATGCGATCACGCTTTGCACCCTCTGCGCGCGCGAACGCAGCGTCAATGGACCTATGCAGACCCCCTCGCCACGCATTGGTGGGTCGGCCGTCGTTCAGCGAGTCGAACGCGCCGGCGCTTATCAGACTCTCCATGACGCGCTTGTTCAAGGTAGCAGACTCGACCCGTTCGGCAAAATCAAAGAACGAACGGAATGGACCAGACTCCCGGGCCTCACAAATCGCTTTAACCGCCGACTGCCCGAGTCCCTTGATGGCCGTCAGCCCGTAGCGAATGGCGCCGCTTAAGGGTGTAAAGCCCGAATTGCTCTCGTTGACGTCAGGCGGGAGCAGATTGACTTTCTGCGCCCTCAACTCCTTGGAGTACTTAAACACCTTCGCCGCGTCCTGGGCCTCGTTCGAGAGCACGGCGGCATAGAAATGCTCCGGATAATGTGCTTTGAGATACGCCGTCTGAAATGCGAGGTAGGCATACGCGACGCTGTGGCTGCGATTAAAGCCGTAGTCGGAAAACTGGGCCATCAGCGAGAAGATCTTCTCGGCCTTCTCGCGCTTGATGCCACGTTCGACGGCGCCGGTGATGAACTTCTCTTCATGAACCGCCATCTCTTCGCGTTTCTTCTTGCCCATCGCGCGACGCATCAGGTCGGCTTCGCTAAGTGTATATCCGGCAAGCTTCTGCGCGAGCTGCATGATCTGCTCTTGATAGACAATGATGCCGTAGGTGTTGTTGAGAATCTCCTTCATCTCCGGCGTGATGTAGCGGACGCTCTTCTTACCGTGATGCCGGAGGATGAACTCGTCGACCATGCCGCCGTCGAGCGGTCCCGGCCGGTACAGCGCGTTGAGAGCGGCGAGATCTTCGAGCCCTTTCGGTTTCAGCTTCCGGCAGATCTCCTGCATGCCCGACGACTCAAACTGAAAGACCGCCTCAGTCCTTCCCTCAGCGAAAACTGCTAAAGCTTTAGCATCGTTAAGCGCTATATCCGACCACTTAATCTCTGCCCCAAGCGACTGTTTAATGCTCGTTAAGCAGTCATTTATAACAGTTAAAGCGGTAAGCGCTAAGAAATCCATCTTAAGCATGCCGGTCTTTTCCAGGTCCGACATGACGTACTGCGTGGTGAGTTCTTCCTTCCCTGAGACGGCGATGGGAATCAGTTCCTGCAGCGGTAGCGGCGAGATCACGACGCCCGCGGCGTGCACCGACGAGTGTCGCGCGCAGCCTTCGAGGCGCATCGCGATCTGAAGTATTTCTTTAACCTGCGGATTCGTCTCCATTTCCTTCCGCAGTTCAGGTACTTGTTCAAGTGCCTGGCTGAGGCTCACGTTGCGACCGCGAACCGGCGGCGGGATCAACTTCGCGATGCGATCCACCTCCGCATAAGGCACCTCCAGCGCCCGGCCGACGTCCTTAATCGCGGCCTTTGAGGCCAGTGTTCCGAAGGTGATGATCTGGCAGACGGAGTCGCGACCATAAAGATTGGCGACGTGGTTGATGACGTCGCCGCGGCCACGGACGCAGAAGTCGATATCGATGTCCGGCAGCGACACGCGGCCTGGGTTAAGGAAACGCTCGAACAGCAGATCGTACTGGAGCGGATCGACGTCGGTGATCTCGAGGCAGTAGGCGACGAGTGAGCCTGCCGCTGAGCCTCGTCCCGGTCCGACGGGAATCGAATGCTCCTTCGCATAGCGGACGAAGTCCCAGACGATCAGAAAGTATCCAGGAAACCCCATCTGCTTGATCATCTGGATCTCGCTGCTCAATCGCGTCTGATAATCCGAAAGCGGTTTATTCAGTTCGCCGCGGGAGGCCATCACGTCGAA
>JAICGQ010000281.1 GCA_025923035.1 Pyrinomonadaceae bacterium
GTGGTGGATCCGAGTTTTCCACTCGGATCCACCGCCTTCAGTTATCTTCCGAAAGCTACCCAATCCCCGTGCGACGTCGCCATAAACAGCAGCATCGGCAACGATAGCCACGCGTTTGTACGCGACGCGAGAAATGCCTGACGCGCGAGTTCGGGCGCCGCGGCGGGACCAGTTCCCGCGAGTGCGGCGAGTATGCGTTTGTTGTTGGGCCAGATGATGCCCCACACGTTCAACATCATCAGGAAGCCGTATGCGCCACCGATACCGATCGAATACGTCTTGTTGCTGGCCCAGCTTTGGCCCTCGACCGTCATCATCGCCGTGTAGAACCTGATGAGTCCCCACGTCACGAAGGCGACTAGAAGAATCATGACGATCGCGAAGATGCGTCCGTCTTTAGTCAACGCCGGCACTTTCTTGATGATCAAAAACTCGACGATGAAAAGGAATATCGGATACGTCAGCCAGGCGAACAGTATGAACCACAGACTGAGATTGCCGCGACCGAGATTGTTTGCGTTTGCTACGTCGGTCTTGAGGATGTACATCGCGAAGTACGCAAAGCCCGCCAGTACAGTCACGACAGCGCCCCACCGGAAGTACCACAGAGCGCGCCCGAGCAAGTCGGGGTTCACCTTTTTCTTCGTGTCGGCGTCGAGTGCTTTTTGGACCGGAACGTTTACGACGTTGAAGAAGTAGAGCAGGCCGATCCACATTATTCCGGCGACGAAGTGAAACCAGCGAAAGAAGATGCGGAGAAAATCCTGGGCCGTTGGTGGGTGAAATAGCTCTTGAAGCATAGCCAGACTGATGGGGAGATGAGCAGTTGACTCAATTAGCATAGGTCCTCCGTGATGTCTTGGAATTACCGCGCGAAGATTACACCCAGACGAAGCTGGTGCGCAAATTCAGTTTTAAATCCGTGGTTCTATTCATCCAACGGACGTGGTCCGGCGTCCATACCGCGTGTACTGACCTGATTAATGACGCGAACACTCAGATCGCTGCTGACGCGAATCTGGCACGACAACCGCACGTTCGGCGCGAGCTCCGACTCGACCGAGAGACGATTGCGTTCGAGCTCGCCCATCGGCCCAGGTTCGCCTTCGAGAACTTCAACCCGGCACGTCGTACAACGCGCATTCCCACCACAGCGGTGCAGAATATCGACACCTGCATCTTCGAGTACGAGTACCAGTTTCTTCCCATCCGGGGCATCGGTTTCGACTGGACCAGTGGCAGTTTCAGCGTGGATCTTTGGCATCTGTGATTGTTCCCTTTGTGTACGTAGTCTAAATAGAAACAGGAGACGGGAATCGCTCCCCGTCTCCCGTCAGGTGTCTTTACAATCTTACGCCGCGCTTAGGCGGTAAACGAGGAGCCGCAGCCGCAACTACCGGTCGCATTCGGGTTCTTGAAGGTGAATCCGGATCCCATCACGCCGGTCACGTAATCGATCTCGACGTCGTTCAGGTATTGCGCACTGAACATGTCGATAAACATGCGCACGCCTTTTGCGTCGAGAATAAAGTCGCCTTCGCGCGATTGCTCTTCAATGTTCAGGCTGTACTGGAAGCCGGAGCACCCGCCCGGCACCACGCGCACGCGGAGCCCTGAGGTTTCGGGAAGCCCTTCCTCGCCGGCCATGAATTTCTTGATTTCTGTTGCGGCCGACTCGGTCACATTCAGTTGAACGGTGGGCGCTGTGGTTGCTGACATCTCTTTATGAATCCTCTCTAACGTTCTATCTGGTCAGTGCTTTGTACTTAGTTCTTTGTACTTGGTTATTAGTGTTCTGCCCAAAGAACAAAGCACTAAGTACTAAGCTCAAAGACCGGTTGTATATTATTGCCCTTTGCCCAAAACAACAAGTTCGGGCTTCATCGCCTCGATCGAGATCTGCCGGGCCACTTCCTCCGAGACGCGACGAAACGCCTGCGCCTGTGGCGAATCGGGCTTGCTGACCACTACCGGCATGCCTGAGTCGCCCCCCTCCCGCACTTCAATCCCCAGCGGCACGGCGCCAAGGAACGGGACGTGATACGAATTCGCGAGTCGTTCACCGCCGCCTTCGCCAAAAATGTTGTAGCGCGTGCCGGTGTCGGGCGCGATGAAGTAACTCATGTTTTCGACAACCCCCAGCACCGGAATCGCCACGGTCTCAAACATCCGCAACGCACGCCGCACATCGGCAATCGCGACCTCCTGCGGCGTAGTGACGAGCACCGCGCCCTGCACCGGCACGAGTTGCGCCAGTGACAACTGCACGTCGCCGGTTCCCGGAGGCATATCGACGATCAAATAATCGAGCTCGCCCCACTTCACGTCCGAAAGAAACTGTTTGACCAGACCGTGCAGGATCGGCCCGCGCACGATCATCGGCTTGTCGCCCGGCTGCAACAGCGCCATCGACATAAACTTCACGCCAAACGCCTCGATCGGCACAAGCTTGTTGCCGTCGACTTCAGGACGCGCGTTGCTGGCGCCGAGCATGATCGGAACGTTTGGACCGTAAACGTCAGCGTCCATCAATCCCACACGCGCGCCGTCGAGTGCGAGCGAGACGGCGAGGTTCACGGCTACAGTTGATTTGCCGACGCCGCCCTTTCCTGATGAAACGGCGACGATGTTTCGCACGCCTTCGATGACGAGCTTTTCGCCAAGACCGCGGCCTTTCGGCACTTCCGCGTCCATTGTCACGGCCACTGCGGTGACGCCCGGCAAACCGCCGACGATCTCGCGCGCCGCTGTTTCCATTTCAGCTTTGACAGGACATGCGGGCGTCGTGAGCACGATACGAAACGAAACGTTGCCGCCGTCGATCTTGACGTCGCGGACGAAGCCGAGTGTGACGATGTCTTTGTGTAGATCCGGGTCGTTGATCTGCCGCAGACTGTCGAGAATTAGTTGTTCGTTGAGTTCATTCATGTGTGCTTGAAGCGTAGCTGATTTGGTGAGTTTTTGACAAACGCGACAGTGGCGCGTAGTTTCAGGAATCGGTGACGGATGTATTGAGTCATTTCTTAAATCCGCGGAACGTCGGTGACGCGGATGAACCAAGCTTTACAGGACGTTCAGCCTCTCTGGCTTGTGGCGCTCACGCGCGACTCTCCATACAGATTGACGAACGGCACCGGGTGTCGCAGGCGCGATTCCGGGCTGCGGGCTGCGACGTTCTGGTTGCGTCAGCGTCGTTGCTGACGGAACGCATCGCGGGGCTCACAACGGCCGACGCCGCTTCGCTCGCACAGGAGCCGGAGACGCTGGTGGGCGTCATTCAGCACCGCGAACATTGTCCGGGTCTGGCTTGCGACGCGCTACTTGACGCCATTCGCGAGTACAGTAACGCCGCCCGCGACGATTGGTCCGGCGATGAAGCACTCATCTGCACCTGCTTTTTTGTTTCCGAACGCACGATCGAACAGACGATTCAGACACAGGGACTGACTACCGTGCGAGAAGTGACCTCGGCCTGCAATGCCGGCGGGGGCTGTGGCTCCTGCCATCAATTAATTCAGGAGATACTCGACACTCATGATCTACCTTGATAACAACGCCACCACACGCGTGGCGCCCGAAGTCTTCGCCGCCATGCAACCGTATCTCACGGAGTTCTACGGCAACTCGTCGTCAGCGCACACGCTCGGCCGCACGATGAAACAGGCGATCGAACAGGCGCGCGAACAGGTTGCAGCGCTGATCGGCGCCGCCGATACGAGCGAGATCGTCTTCACGTCCTGCGGCTCGGAATCAGACAACTGGGCCATCCGCGGCGCGCTCGCCACGCAGCCCGAAAAGAAACACATCATCACGACGCTCGTCGAACACGAAGCCGTGCGCAACGTGTGTCGCGGGCTTGAAAAGGATGGTTACGAAGTCTCGTGGATCGGCGTGAACGAACGCGGCGAGATCGATCTCGACGGTCTGAGCGACGCGCTGCGACCGGACACAGCGCTCGTCACCGTCATGCTCGCGAACAACGAGACCGGTGTGTTGTTTCCGGTAAACGAGATTGGACGGATCGTCCGCGAACGATCGAGCGCGCTGTTTCATGTGGATGGCGTGCAGGCGGTCGGAAAGATTCCGATCGATCTTACGAATGTCGATCTGTTTGCACTGTCGGGTCACAAACTGCACGCGCCGCAAGGCGTCGGCGCGCTCTACATTCGCAAAGGCGTTTCGCTGCCGTCGTTCATTATCGGCGGCGCGCAGGAACAAGGGCGTCGCGCGGGAACTTCTGCGGTTGCGAACATCGTCGGTCTGGGCGCTGCGTGTAAGCTGGCGCAGGAGGACGACGATCATTCACGCATTCGCGCGCTGCGCGACGCGCTCGAGAACGGAATTCTCGAAAACATTCCGAATGCTCGTCGCAACGGCGATCCGGAGAACCGTCTGCCAAACACGTCGAACATTTCTTTCGAGTACATCGAAGGACAGAACATCCTGCTGCATCTCGACCAGTTCGGTATCTGCGTCTCGACCGGTTCGGCGTGTCACTCAACGACGCACGAATCTTCTCCCACGCTCCACGCGATGCAGGTGCCCTACACTGCCGCACAAGGCTCGATCCGGTTTTCGTTAGGCAGATACAACACGGAAGCAGACATCGAAACGACGTTGCGCGTGCTGCCCGAGATCATCGAGAAGCTCGCTGCGATGTCGCCCTATGCTGAAGTTTCGTCCGGACGTCGGGAGAAGCTGTGACCTATGTCACACGAACTATCACAAGGAACTGCACGCGAGCACGTAGCATGTTAGAATTCATGTTCGCCTAAGCGAGGCGAATAACAATCTGAAAGGGTCTGGCTATAAAAGATGAGCACTGTTATCGAACCCCCAGTTACACCGGTTGAAAAGCACCTCGAAGAAGTGGAAACCGTCACGATCCGTTTCGCCGGTGACTCTGGCGACGGCATGCAGTTGACCGGCACACAGTTCACCAACACTTCCGCCGTCGTCGGTAACGACATCTCAACTTTGCCCGACTTTCCGGCCGAAATTCGTGCTCCTGCCGGCAGTTTGCCCGGCGTCAGCGGATTTCAGCTCAACTTCTCAAGCACCGATATCAAGACCCCCGGCGATCAACCAAACGTGCTGGTCGCGATGAATCCCGCGGCGTTGAAAGTGAACCTGGCCGACCTCGAAGAAGGCGGCACGCTCATCATCAACACCGACGGCTTCACACCCGAAAATCTGAAGTACGCGAACTACGCGACGAATCCGCTCGACGACAATTCGCTCGCCGGTTATCGCGTGCACAAGTTGCCGATCTCGACGCTCAACATGAACGCGTTGAAAGGCAACGTCGAGTTGTCGCGCAAGGAAATCGATCGTTCGAAAAACTTCTTCGCGCTCGGGGTGTTGTACTGGCTTTACGATCGGCCGATGGAAAACACGCTCAACTGGATACGATCGAAGTTTTCCAAGAGCCCCGAACTCGCCAAGGCCAACGAGATCGCGCTGAAGACTGGTTACAACTTCGCTGACACGACCGAAGTCTTCACCACGCACTACACCGTGAAGCGCGCCCAGATCGCTCCCGGCAAGTATCGAAAGATCACCGGTAACGAAGCGACCGCGATCGGCTTCGTTGCTGCTGCGGAACTGGCGGGTCGTCCGCTGTTCTATGGCTCGTATCCGATCACCCCTGCGTCTGACATTCTGCACGAGCTGTCGCGTCACAAGAGTTTCGGCGTAAAGACGTTTCAGGCTGAAGACGAAATCGCCGCGGTTTGTGCGGCGATCGGCGCCAGCTTCGCCGGGCACGTGGGACTGACGGGTACGTCGGGTCCGGGTGTCGCGTTGAAGCAGGAAGCGATTGGTCTGGCCGTGATGACGGAGTTGCCGCTCATCATCGTCAACGTTCAGCGTGGCGGTCCATCTACTGGCTTGCCGACCAAGACTGAGCAGGCGGATTTGTTCCAGGCTGTTTGGGGACGTAACGGTGAGTGTCCGGCGCTTGTCGTGGCACCAGCCACGCCCGCGGACTGTTTCCACATGGCGATTGAAGCGGTGCGGTTGGCGTTCAAGTACATGTCGCCGGTGTTTTATCTCTCGGATGGTTATCTCGCGAATGGTGCTGAGCCGTGGGCGATCCCGGAGATCGATTCGCTGCCGAAAATCGAGCTTCACTTCGCAACGGATCCAGCGACGTTCATGCCGTATGCGCGTGATGAAGTTACGTTAGCGCGACCGTTTGCGCTGCCGGGAACACCGGGGCTCGAGCATCGCATCGGTGGTATCGAGAAGCAGCACATCACCGGCAACGTCAATTACGATCCTGAGAACCACCACCTGATGGTCAAGTTGCGGCAGGAGAAAATTGATCGTGCCGTGAATGATATTCCGCTCGTTGAAGTGACGGGCGAGAACACCGGCAAAGTGCTCGTGCTTGGTTGGGGATCGACGTACGGATCGATCAGTTCGGCAGTTGAGAAAATGCAGCGCGAAGGAAAGAGTGTTTCGTGTGCGCATCTTCGATACCTGAATCCGTTCCCGCGGAATCTGGGTGAAGTGCTTGCGGGATTCGAGACCGTGATCGTCCCCGAGATGAATCTCGGCCAACTCTGTACCATGATCCGCGCCCGTTATCTGGTCGACGCCGTTCCCTTCTCGAAAGTGAAAGGCCGCCCATTCCAGATCCGCGAGATTGTTCGCAAAGTCGAGGAGTATTTGTAATGTTGCAGCGTTCCTCACAACGCGCTTCCGTCAGGAGCAAGATGATGAGTACCTCAACAGCGTTAAC
>JAICGQ010000282.1 GCA_025923035.1 Pyrinomonadaceae bacterium
CGCACACGAGCTTTGGTCCGGTCACCGCCGGCTCGAGGTGATTGCGCAGCGCGTTAAGCAACGTGGTGCGTGGCTCGACGTGAACGTCTCGCTTGCCACCGTTCACGTCAAGCGTGACTTTGACGTTGCCGGCCAGCGCTTGCTGCCCTTGTTTTTCTTCAGCTTCTGCTTCGACCCAAAGATGGTCGGCAATGGCGGCACCTGCGCCGGCGATACCGACACCTCTCAGAAATCTGCGTCTGCCTGGGTCGTGTTGTTTCTGTTCGTCACGATCATCACGAGACTTGGTCATCGTTTATCTCCTTGACAAGAAGACGAGTGCTCACTATTGTTCGCCGGCAAGACAGCTATTGGTAAAACCATTTCTGACTTTGGGAACAAGCACTCCGAAGTTGTATCGGTCGGCATAAATTAGCACCAAAGCAGTTTCCCGCAAAGACGCAAAGTCGCAACGAGGAAATATGAGCCGGGAAATAGAACAAGTCAGGAAGAGGGGCTTGTCCCCCGCCGATCGAGGGTTCTGAGAGCGGGGGCAGCCCCTCTTCCTGAGTTGTTCAATCCAGGCTGACTTGTTCTATTTCAAGTGGTTCATTCTTTGAGGGTGCATGATGAGCAGAAAAATAAAAGTAGCAGTAATTGTGGCATTGATCGCGATAACTCAGTTTTGTCTGACAGCCAGTGCGCAAAAGACTGACTGGTCGGTTGCGATGGTTGAATCGACTATGAAGCGCTACCCGACTGCCAAAGATCTCGGCTCGTGGGGTTATGCCAAGTCGCTTTACCTTTACGGCCAGTATCTGGTCTACAAACGAACACGCGATCCGCGTTATCTCAAGTACATCAAAGACTGGCTCGACTTTCACGTTGACGATCAAGGCGTCGTCCGCAGCGCCAACGCCCAGGGCGAAGTGCGAGAGATCAAGTTCGACAACCTTGACAGCATGCTGCCCGGAAATCTCCTCTTGCTGCTCTACCAGGAAACCAAAGAACCAAAGTACAAGCTCGCCGCCGACCGCATCCGAAAGCGGTTCGATACCTATCCACGCACCAAAGACGGCGGCTTTTGGCACGCCAACACCAAGAGTCGCGAATGGCAGTTATGGGGCGACGGCGTTTTCATGTCGATGCCATTTTTAGTGCGGTACGGAGCAATGTTTGGCGACAGTAAGTACGCCAATGACGAGGCAGTTCATCAATTACTGACTTACGCCAGCCACTTAAACGATCCGCGCACGGGCCTGATGTTTCACGCCTACGACGAAAGCGGGCAATCAACCTGGGCAGACAAGGAAACGAAACATTCCGCGGAGATCTGGTGCCGCGCGATGGGCTGGTTTGGCATGACGCTGATCGAAGTGCTCGAACTGCTGCCTCGCGATCATCCGAAACGGCCGCAATTGATCGCTCAAGTCGCGCAGCTCGTGAAAGCGTGGGCAAACTTTCAGGACAAGAAAACCGGTCTCTGGTACCAGGTGGTCGACAAAGGCGACAACCCTTCAAACTGGCTCGAGACGTCGAGCTCGAGCATGTACACCTATGTCACGGCGATGGCAGTCGATCGCGGTTACGTGACCAAAAAATACAGCGACGGAGTGCGCAAGGGATACGCCGGCGTTCTAACGAAGATCTCACTGGACCCGGAAGGCCAAACCAACATCACGGACATCTGCGAAGGCACCAACGTCGCGGATCTCGCCTACTACTTCGCGCGCAAGCGAAATACAAACGACTTCCACGGTCTCGGCGCGTTTCTGATCATGAACGAGAAGTTCATGAACAAAACGCTCAAAGGCAGCAGCAGATCGCTCTGGGAGCCACAAAAGGCATCCACAGTTTCCACAGATTGATCCTATTCATCTGCGTAATCGCGGATAAAAACCTGAAAAAGTCTTGACCTGAGACAAAATTGGTATTATAAGTTCCGCGCTTACCTCCAGATTGTTATGACCAATTCGAAGATTACCAGGCTTAAGATCATCAAGCCGGTCCGTTCCGGGCAGAGCACCGAGCAGGTGGTCGAGCGGGTTTATGAGCTGATAAAGCAGGAGGATCTCAAGCCTGGTGATCGTTTGCCGCCGGAGCGTGAATTATCAAAACAACTGGGCATCAGCCGGCCCTCTTTGCGCGCGGGTCTGGGTTCTTTGATCTCGATGGGAGTGCTCCAGTCGCGCCAGGGTTCCGGCACTTTTCTGGTTGACGGACCACCGGCACTCGATAGCGAACCGCTGCGTCTGCTGGCGCAGCTGCACGGCTTCAGTTTCGACCACATGTTCGAGACGAGATCCATTTTGGAAGTCGGCGCCGCGGGATTGGCAGCGGAGCGTGCGGAGGGTGAACAACTCGCTACGATGTCGGAAGAGATTGCAGAAATGTTTGGGTCGTTGAACGATCCGCAACAATTCCTGGTGCACGACGTCGCGTTTCATCGCGCGGTGGCATCCGCCTCGGGCAATCCGACGCTCGCTACATTGGTCGAGATGGTTTCCACGGTCCTGTACGAACGGCGCCGCGACACAATCGCGCGCGCACATGATTTCAACGAAGCGGTGGAGTGGCATCGCCGCATCTATCGCGCGATCCGCGCGCGCAAACCGGAAGAGGCTCGTGAAGCGATGCGCGAGCACATCATGCGAGCTCAACGAGCCTTTGCGTTGGAAGAGCGGCAGCAGGCCAGTCGCGATCAACGCGAACACAAAGTCTAAGAAGCAAAGCGGAATTGAAAGTCACGAAGTAAAGTCCTCGTCCTTTTACCTAAATTGTCTCAAGTAGGGACAATTTGAGCCCGAAGCCCTGATCACTTTGAAGGAGGAGTCCCATGCTTACCTTTTCGCATCTCCGTCCCACCGTTCTGGCAATCCTGATCCTTTGCATTCCAGTACTCGCGCAAACGATCACCGGCTCGATTTCAGGCAATGTTACGGACTCGAGCGGAGGAATGATTCCAGGCGCAACCCTCACGCTAACCAGCGAAAAGACCGGACAAGCACGCGGCTCCGCTACCGATAGCGAGGGCCGCTTCAATTTTGCGGCGTTGCAACCCGGCACCTACGCTTTGAAAGTCGAACGCCAGGGGTTTCAAACGCTCGAACAAAGCGGCGTAATCCTGAGCGCCAACGAAAATCTTGCGCTCGGCGACCTCAAGCTCCAGCCGGGCCAGGTGAGTGAAACGGTCAGCGTCATCAGCGAAGGCGCGATCGTGGAACGCGAAAGCAGCGATCTAACCGCGCGACTCACCGCCGATCAGATCAACTTGATCGCGACCAAAGGACGTGACGTTACTTCACTGCTTCGTTTGTTACCAGGGACTTCAAACAATGACGACATCGAGGGCGCCGGCGACGGCTTCGGCACCGACTTGCCAAACATCTCCGGGCAACGCGGGCGATCAACGGTTCCCACGATCGATGGACTGTTTGCAGGCGAGCCGAGTGGTTCAAACAAGCTGAGCTTCACGATCAACCAGGATGCTGTTGCCGAAGTGAAGGTGCTGCGCAATAACTACGGCGCCGAGTACGGCAACAACGGCGGCGCAATCATCAACATCGTTTCGAAAGGTGGCGGCAAAGACTTCGCCGGATCGGTCTACTACTTCCTCCGCAACGAATCACTCAACGCCACTCCGTTTTTCAACAACAAAGCGCGCCTGAAGAAACCGCTTTATCGTCACCTTTATCCGGGCGGCAACGTCAGTGGTCCAATGTGGCTGCCGCGATTTGGTGAAGGCGGCGACTTCTGGCTGAAAGACAAAGCGTTCTTCTTCTTCGCGTACGAAAAACCGCACCAAATCACGCCACAGGATCCGCGCTTTGTAACCATGCCGACTGCGCTCGAACGCAACGGCGACTTCTCACAGTCGATCAATTCAACAAACGCGAAAGTGTTCGTTAAAGATCCGCTGCTTCCCGGCGCTTGCACGGCGGCTGACACGAGCGGTTGTTTCCGCGATCCTTCGCGCGCAACTGCTTCGAATCCGCAGGGACTAAACATCATTCCCATCGCGCGGTTCAACCCGAGCGGATTTGCGTTGCTCAACTATTTCCCGTTGCCAAACACATTCGGCGGTTCCGGTGGCTCGGCATTCAACTACGTGGCGCAGAGCCCATTGGATGTGCCGAAGCGCAGCCAGGTTCTTCGTTTCGACATCAAACCGAGCAACAACGATACGATCTACTGGAAGTATCAGTGGTGGACGTCAGACAACCTCGGCACCGGCACTTCAGGCTGGCCCGGCAACGACAACAATCGTTGGGGAATCGATTCGCACTACCTCTACAAAGACAATGGCTGGTCGGCAAACTGGACCAGAGTGATCAGCGCCAACGTCGTCAACGAATTCAACTTCGGCATACGCCACGACTCGGAAGGTTTCATACCCGGCGACGGCGAGATCGAGAGCGTGCAGCGAACTGCATTGAATTACACTGCACCGCAACTCTTCCCACAGAACAATCATCTCGGCACGATTCCCAGAGTTACAAACTGGGGCGGCGTGCGTGGTCCAACGAACGGCGTTGCCAATATCAACTGGCTCGATCGTTGGGGCGAAACCGGTAACGACTACATCAAACCATCGTTCGCCAACAACCTTTCCATCACGCATGGCGATCACACTCTCAAGCTTGGCGTCTACTACGAAAGACTTTTAAATGGCGAAGCGCCGGGCGGGCAGTGGTCCGGAGTCTTCAACTTTGCCGGCAACGATAGCAACTTCACCGCTGCTCTCGGCAACACGAGTTACGCGTATGCCAACGCGCTGATCGGTAATTTCAGAAACTACCAGGAATCGATGGCGCGCCCGTTTACCAATCTGAGATTGACGCAGGTCCAGTGGTACGCCGCTGATCAGTGGAAGATCACCCGCAACATCACGCTCAACTACGGTCTGCGATTTGGTTATCACTCGCCCTTCGAACAGATCGACGGGCAAGGCTCGAACTTCGATCCCTCACGGTTCAATCCAGCGCAGGCCGTGAAGTTATATGAAAGCGCTTGCGCCGTTAACTTTACTCCTCCGGCTACATGTCCAACTGCACAGCGCAGAGCCAGGAATCCGGTCACGGGAGAATTGATTCCCCTCGTTGGCGCTAACGCTGGTCTCGTCGGAGCGATCGTTCCAAACAGTGGCAATCCCAACAACGGCCTGGCGCTTGGCATCGATCCCAACACGCCGCGCGGTTACCGGACAACGAGGTCCATCGATTACGAGCCGCGTTTCGGTCTTGCGTGGGACGTTTTTGGTGCGGGCAAATCGGTGCTGCGTTTCCAGGCGGGCGTCTATCACGCACCGCGCGTGGGTGGCGGCACGACTGGCGGAAACCTGGTCAACAATCAGCCGGCGAATCGTACGTTTAGTATCGATTTCGGCAACATCAATAATCTCGCAGCCCTGGTAGGCACGGCGATAACCAGACCGTCGAACGTCAATGCGGTTGAAGTGAATTCCCACACGCCGTCGATCTACAACTTCACCTTCGGCCTGCAACAGGACATCGGCTTCGACACGATTATGGAAGTTGCCTATGTCGGTTCATTCGCCCGTCACCTGGGCCAACGAATCAATATCAACGGCGTGCCGGATGGGTCGCGACTCGGCACGAACAATATCGATCCGGTAACGGGACAGCGAATCGGTAACGACTTTCTCAGGCCGTATCGCGGTTATGCCGACATCAACATGGTGGTGTGGGGCGGCACTTCAAACTACAACTCGTTGCAGGTGCAGGTGGGTCGTCGCTACACGCAGGGCTTCCAGTACGGAGTGGCTTACACCTATTCGAAGTCGTTTGATTATGCGAACGACGATTCGTCAGACGTTAACTTCGGCCGCCCTTACAAACAGTTCAATTATGCGCCGTCTGATTTCGATCAGACGCATATCCTGACCGTCAACTACATCTACGACGTGCCGAAATTGAGCCGCAAGTTCAACAACGGATTCGTCAAAGCGATCTTCGATAACTGGCAGCTTTCCGGAACGACTTCTTATGCGAGCGGCAAGCCGAAGAACATCACCGTGACTTACAACGGCGGCATCACGGACATCACCGGCGGCGAGATCAATGCGCGAGCGAACACGATCTGCGATCCGATGCGCAACGTTAGTGGCGCCGACCCGACCGGAACGCCGTACGTTGTCAATGTCAATTGCTTCGCGCGGCCGACGCGACTCGGAGATATCGGCAACACGCCGCGAAACTCTCTGCGCATGCCGTCGATCTTCAACAACGACGTCGCGCTCTTCAAGAACATTCCGATGGGTGAGACGCGCTCGCTGCAACTGCGTTGGGAAGTTTACAACATCTTCAATCACACAAATTTCAGAGACATCGATGCGGGTTTGGTCTTTGACGTCAACGGTCGTCAGACCAACACGCGCTTCGGCGCTCCAACCGCCGCACGCACACCGCGCGTGATGCAGGCAGCGATCAAATTTAGTTTCTGAATTTAGCTGCGGATGACGCGGATGAATCCGGATTTTATCCGCGTCATCGCCGGCTAAAAGATCTATACAGGAGGGCGCGTCATGTTTTTACTGAAACTGTTCGTCCTGATCACCGTCGCCGCTTCGGTTGCTTTTGCTCAAGCCAACGCCAAGGTCAGTGGTACGGTTACCGATCCGAATGGCGCGGCCGTCCCGGGCGCGGTAGTGAAATTGATCAATCAGGCCACGAAGATCGAGGTTGACGCCACGACCAACGAAGATGGCTATTTCAACTTCGTAAACGTGAACCCCGCGATGTAC
>JAICGQ010000283.1 GCA_025923035.1 Pyrinomonadaceae bacterium
GTCGTGCGCAATTTCATTTTATGCCGGACAAATTTCACTTTATGCCGGACGAATTTCACTATATGCCGGACAAATTTCATTTAATGCCGGATCCCACAAAGAAGCTGAATGGTCAAATGAATGGGATCGTCCTTGCCTGAATGAGCGCTCATTCAGTATTATGTGAGTCCTTCATAATCGGGTGGGGTGTCCCAAAGGCTCAAGGGCTAATCAAACGAGAGGATTTCAGTAAACCATGCGGATTGAGAAGGCGGCGGTGTTGGGAGCGGGGACGATGGGGGCGCAGATCGCCGCGCACCTTGCAAATGCGGGTGTGCCCACCCTGCTGCTCGATATCGTTCCGCCAGCGAATCCGTCAGGGCCGTCAGGCAGCGCCGGGATCGAATCGCCGGATCGTAACCTGATTGCTCGTAAGGGACTCGAAGCCGCCACGAAAGCAAAACCGGCCGCGTTCTTCGTTCCGCAGTTTGCGTCGCGAGTCACGGTTGGAAACTTCGACGACGACATAGCCAAGATCAAAGATTGCGATCTGATCGTCGAAGCAGTCGTCGAAAACCTCAATATCAAACGCTCGCTGTTCGAAAAAATCGACGCGCATCGACGCCCCGGCTCGATCGTCGCGTCAAACACCAGCGGCATTCCCATTCACTTACTCGCCGAAGGACGCTCCGACGACTTCAAGCAACATTTCGTCGGCGTGCACTTCTTCAATCCGCCGCGTTATCTCCATCTCGTCGAAATCATTCGCACTGAATGGACCAAGCCCGAAGTCTCGTGCTTCCTGTTTGGCTTCCTCGATCAGCGACTCGGCAAAGGCGTCGTCCCGGCGAAAGATCGTCCAAACTTCATCGCCAACCGCATCGGCACCTTCGGCGCGCTACATACGATCAAGACGATGATCGAAGATGGCTACTCGATCGAAGAAGTCGACAAGATGACGGGCCCCGCCGTCGGCCGCCCGAAGTCAGCAACGTTCCGCACTTTTGATTTGGTAGGTCTCGACGTCTTTCATCACGTCATCAAGAATCTTTACGAAAACCTGCCCGACGACGAAGAGCGCGACATGTTTGTCGTGCCTGACGTGCTCGCGAAGATGGTCGAGCGCAACCTCCTCGGCAACAAGACGAAATCCGGTTTCTACAAGAAGCAACAGGGCGAAGGCGACAAGCGTGAAATCTGGGCGCTCGACGCCGCGACACTCGAATATCGCCCGTCACAAAAGGTGAAACTCCCCGCGCTCGACATGGCGAAGAACATCGACGATCTGTCTGAGCGTCTGAAAGCGTTGACTTGGGGCAAGGATCGTGTCGGCGCATTTCTGTGGAAGACGTTGACGCGCACGCTCTCGTACGCTGCGAAACGAATTCCCGAAATCGCGGACAACGTCGTCGAAGTCGATCGCGCGATGCGTTGGGGCTTCGGTTGGGAACTTGGACCATTCGAGGCGTGGGACGCAATCGGAGTCGAGAAGTCAGTCGCGAGGATGAAGGAAGAAGGAATGGCGGTGCCGGCGAATGTCGAACAGATGCTCGCGTCCGGCGCCACGTCGTTCTACAAGAAAGATAACGGGCAGCAGTCGTATTTCGACTTCGCTTCCGGCAAGTACGTTCCGCTCACCGAGCAGCCGGGCGTGCTGATTCTGAAGTCGATCAAAGACCAGAACGGCGTGATCAGGAAGAACGCCGGAGCGTCGCTGATCGACATCGGCGACGGCGTCGCGTGTCTCGAGTTTCACTCGAAGATGAACGCCATTGGTGGCGACACGTTGCAGATGTTGAAGTTTGCGCTCGGCGAAGTCGAGAAGAATTTCCTGGGACTCGTCGTTGGCAATCAAGGCGCGAACTTCTGCGTCGGCGCGAACATCATGTTGATGCTCATGGAGGCGCAGGAGGAAAACTGGGACGAGCTCGACATGATGGCGCGAGTTTTCCAGAACGCCACGATGAGTTTGCGTTACTCGCCGAAGCCCGTGGTCGTGGCGCCCTTCCAGATGGTGTTTGGCGGTGGTTGCGAGATGGTGTTGCATGCGGATCGCGTCAGGGCTGCGGCCGAAACGTACATCGGACTCGTCGAAGTCGGCGTGGGCATCATTCCCGCAGGTGGCGGCACGAAGGAGATGTTGTTGCGCGCGCTTGATTCGATTCCGAAGGGAGTTGACGACGCGGATCCGTTCCCGTTCGTGAAGCGCGCGTTTGAAACGATCGCGCTCGCGAAGGTTGCGACGTCGGCGGAAGAGGCACGAACGCTCGGATTTCTGTCGGCGGACGATACAATCTCGATGAACGCCGATCGACTCATCGCCGATGCAAAGAAGGAAGTGCTGGCGTTGTCGGCGAGCGGTTACGTCGCGCCCCAGCCAAGGACCGACATTCTCGCGTTAGGGTTGTCGGGGCTGTCGACGTTGAAACTCGGCATTCACCAGATGAAACGCGCCGGATACATTTCGGACCACGACGCGGAAATCGGCGAACAGCTCGCGCGGATCCTGACCGGCGGCGATCTGAATCATCCGACACGCGTTTCGGAGCAGTATTTGTTGGACCTCGAGCGCGAAGCGTTTCTGTCGCTCGTCAGCAAACGCAAGACGCAGGAACGAATCGCGCACATGTTGAAAACGGGCAAGCCATTGAGGAACTGATTGTGCTTTGAGCTTAGTGCTTTGTTCTTTGTCAGTGGTCAGTGGTCCATCGGTTGTTACTGTTAACAAAGTACAAAGTACAAAGCACAAAGAGGCATTGAATATGAGAGACGCAGTAATCGTTTCAGCAGTACGAACAGCGGTTGGCAAAGCGCCGCGCGGCACGTTGCGCACGACGCGGCCAGACGAAATGGGCGCAGCGGTGATCAAGGAAGCCGTGCAGCGTGTGCCAGGGCTGGAAACATCAGCGATCGAAGACGTGATTATGGGTTGCGCGATGCCGGAAGCCGAGCAGGGGATGAACGTCGCGCGCGCGGCTGCCATTCGCGCCGGACTGCCGGTCGAAACAAGCGCGATGACGATCAATCGCTTCTGTTCGTCGGGCTTGCAGTCGATCGCGATGGCTGCGGATCGAATCCGCAGCGGCGGCGCTGAAGTCATCGTCGCGGGCGGACTGGAAACGATGTCGATGATCCCGATGGGTGGTCACATCATTCGTCCGAACCCGTACCTGGTCGACCACTACCCGGATTTTTATCTCAACATGGGCCTCGCAACTGAGAACGTCGCGCGCAAGTATGAAGTGACGCGTGAGGAGCAGGACGAGTTTGCGTTCCGCTCGCACCAACGCGCGGCCGCGGCGCTCGATGCGGAGAAATTCGCGGACGAAACTGTGCCGTTGAACGTCGTGCTCGAAGAGCTGGATGAGAAAGGCAAGAAGCAACGGCGCGAAGTCGTTTTTGATAAAGATGAAGGCGTGCGACGCGATACGACGGCGGATGGTCTGGCGAAACTCAAACCGGCGTTTCATGTAAAAGGAACGATCACTGCCGGTAATGCGTCGCAGATGTCTGACGGCGCTGCGGCGGCGATCGTCATGTCTGACGAACGCGCGAAACAGTTGGGGGCGAAACCGATGGCGCGGTTCATTGCGTATGCGACCGCGGGCTGTCCGCCTGAAGAGATGGGCATTGGACCGGTGTTTGCGATTCCGAAAGCGCTGAAGCTCGCAGGCTTGACGCTCGACCAGATCGATCTGATCGAGTTGAATGAAGCGTTTGCCGCACAGTCGTTGGCGGTGATCAAGACGCTCGGTCTCGATCCTGACAAAGTAAACGTCAACGGCGGCGCTATCGCGTTGGGCCATCCGCTGGGCTGCACCGGCGCGAAACTCACCGCGAGCATTCTGCGCGAACTCGAGCGTCGCAACGGCCGCTATGGAATGGTGACGATGTGTGTCGGCGGTGGCATGGGCGCCGCTGGAATCTTTGAACGAATCGCAGCGTAAGCAGAGGAGGACGAACTGGATGTCAGCCGTAGCCGAACAAAAGCAGCTTGTCAAAGGCGGAGCGTTTCTGATCGAAGAGCGTGAACCGGCGACGATCTTCACGCCTGAAGACTTCACTGAAGAACACCGGATGATTGCCGAAACGACGCGGCAGTTCATCGACAACGAAGTGCGTCCTCGTACCGACGAGCTCGAAAAGCACGATTGGAACCTGTCCCGAAGCCTCGTGGCGCACGCGGCGGAACTGGGACTGATCGGCGCAAACATTCCTGAAGAGTTTGGCGGGCTCGGTTTGGACCAGACCAGCGGCGCGCTGATCGGCGAAAACATCGGACGCTCCGCATCGTTCGCGACGACGCTCGGCGCCGAAAGTGGTATCGGTCTGTTGCCGATCGTCTACTTCGCTACAGAAGCGGCGAAAAAGAAGTACTTGCCGAAGATTGCGGCGGGCGAGTTGATCACGGCGTATGCGTTGACCGAAGCGGGCGCCGGCTCTGACGCGATGAACGGAAAAGCCACTGCGCGTTTGAGCGACGACGGCAAGGAGTACGTTCTCAACGGCGAGAAGATGTGGATCACCAACGGCGGTTTCGCCGATATCTTCATCGTATTTGCGAAAGTTGACGGCGACAAGTTCAGTGCGTTCATTGTCGAGCGTCAGCCGGGGCTCACGTCGGGCGCTGAAGAGCACAAGATGGGAATCAAAGGATCGAGCACAACGGCGCTCGTCCTGTCGGATGTCCGCACGCCCGTCGAGAATTTGCTCGGCGAGGTCGGCAAAGGTCACAAGATCGCTTTCAACGTGCTGAACATCGGCCGGTTCAAACTCGGCGCGATGTGCGTCGGCGGAATGAAGTTGATGGTCCATGAATCGGTGCGTTACGCAAACGAGCGGCAGCAGTTTGGCAAGTCGATCTCGTCGTTTGGCGCGATCAAGGCGAAGCTGGCGGAGCAGGCGATTCGCACGTGGATTGGCGAGTCGATGATCTATCGCACATTGGGCATGATCGAAGAGCGCCTGAACACGGTCGATGCGAAAGACATGGACGGGCGGTTGCGGGCGATTGAGGAGTACGCGGCTGAGTGTTCGATCATTAAGGTTGCGCTTTCCGAGTACTGCGATTTCGTCGTCGACGAGATGGTCCAGATTTACGGTGGTTACGGTTATTCGGCAGATTATCCGGCCGAGCGCGCGTATCGCGATTCGCGCATCAATCGCATCTTCGAAGGCACGAACGAGATCAATCGCATGTTGATTCCGGGACGTTTAATGAAGAGCGCGCTGAGCGGCAATCTCGCGTTGCTTCCTGCAGCGCAGGCGTTGATGGATGAAGTGCTCTCGCCTGCCCTCGGTGGTTTCGACGACGACGACGCGCTGCTTGCAACCGAAGAGAAGTTGGCGAAAAACGCGAAGAAGGTCGCGCTGATGACGCTCGGCACCGCGGCGCAGAAGTACATGATGAAACTCGGCGACCAGCAGGAGATTCTGATGGGCATCGCCGACATCATCATGGACACGTACGCGATGGAGACTGCGATTCTGCGCACGCGCAAGCTCGCGGCTGTGCAGGGTGAAGCGGCTGTTGAAAGCTACGTCACGATGACGCGTGTCTTCTGCAACGACGCTGTCGGACGCATCGAAGCCAAAGCTAAGACGACGTTGGCGGGAATGTCGGAAGGCGACGAGCTGCGCACGTTGCTGGCGGCACTGCGACGATTCACTAAGTTGCAACCGATGAACACCGTCGCCGCGCGGCAGCGAATCGCGGATGAGTTGATCAAGGCGAACAAGTACGTCTATTAAAGAGAACAAGTCAGGAGGGGGGCAGCGCCCCCGCTGTCGGTCCTTCTAATGCGTGTCATTCCCATCTCGCTGCCGACACCGTTCTACATCGGTCCGGTTAACGTTTACCTGATCGCCGAAGATCCGGTGACGATCATCGACACCGGACCGAAGACTAAAGCGACCGTCGACGCATTGCGCGCCGGACTACGCGCCGCCGGTTTTCGCGTTTCCGACATCCGCCGCATCGTACTCACTCACGCACACGAAGATCATTGCGGGCTCGCAAAGTCACTGCGTGACGAAGCGAAGAACGCGGAAGTGTTTGTTCACGACTGGGAGACGGGCCATCGTCACAGCCGCCTTCAGTACGACGAGCATCGCGCCTTGCTCGAACGCGCGGGCGTGCCGGAAAAAGAGATCCAGTTGATGCGTCGCATGTATGAAGGCATGCGCGAGTACGCGGACACGTTGCCCGACAACGAAATCGTTCCGCTGAGAGACGAGGCCGAACTGGAGTTCGAATCGGGAAGTTTGCGTGTGCTTCACACGCCGGGACACACGCCGGGCTCGTGCTCGTTTCTGCGTGAAGCGGATCGCACCATAATAGCGGGCGATTGCGTTTTGAAACGGATAACTCCAAACCCGGTGCTCTCGCCGGATCCGATCGATCCTTCACGGCGTTTTCCGTCGCTCGCCGAGTATCTCGTCAGCCTCGCGCGGCTGCGCGCGTGTTCGCCGACGCTCGTTTACGGCGGGCATGGGGATGCGATTCGCGATTACGAAGAACTCTTCAACCGCTACTTCCGCGCGTTTCAGGAGCGGCAGACGCAGGTGATTGGACTCGTGAACAAGAACGGCGTCACAGCGTGGGACGTTGGCCAGGCGATGTTTCCCGGCGCGGACGACGTTCATCGTTTTCTTGCCGTTTCGGAGGCTGTCGCGCATCTCGACCTGGCCCACAGTGAAGGAAAGATCGCCGTCGAAGTCGCGGGCCACACCGAAGTCTACAAGCCGAAAGATCCA
>JAICGQ010000284.1 GCA_025923035.1 Pyrinomonadaceae bacterium
CCGGATTCAGAGGCGACGCGCGCAACACGCTGCGTCCGTTCCTGCCGCTACTGCAGGAGTTCTCGGACGAAACGAACTTCCGCGAGTTCTACAAACAGAATTCCGCCACGTATCAGGAACAGATCGCGTTCTATCGCGATACCGCAAACATCGGCGAGATGAAGAAGTGGCTCGACAAGAATTTTCCCAGCTCCAGCGGGTACGACTGTTACAAGATCATCTTCTCGCCCCTCGTCGCTTACAACCAGTCGACGACGTGGTTTGAGAGCAACGGTTTTCGTGAATTACAACCGCACGTCAACTTTCCTTACCCGCACGATGTGAAGCGCTCGTACGAGCCAGGATCGGAGCTGGGCCAGAACATCTTTCGCGGCAACATCGTCTTCACGGAAATCAACCACGGCTACATCAATCCCGAAGCCGAGAAACACGCCGACCGCATCATGAAAGCGATCAGCAATCGCAGTCGCTGGGTCTCGAGTATGCGGCCCGCGGGTTATTACGCCGGCATCGGGACGTTCAACGAGTACATGAATTGGGGACTCGTGAGCCTGCGCCTGATTGACTATGCGCCGAAGGAAGAGCAGGAGCGGATGATTGCGGCCGTGGATGAGATGATGAGCCATCGCCGCGGCTTTCCGATGTTTGCCGAGTTCGACAGATTTCTGGTGAATCTCTACCGCACTCGCCCTGCCGGCACCACCATCGCCGACCTCTATCCCCAGATAATCGCGTGGTTTGAAAGAAACAATCGTTAGCCGCGCTGGTCTGTAGTAAACTGCTGGTACCTCACCGCCCCGTCAAAAAGGAGAACCAGCATGAAAGTCGTTGTACTGATCTGTCTGCTGATGCTGGCGGGTCCCGTTGGCCGAGCAGGTGTTGAGGACGGTGCTTTTGAACAGGCACGAGAAATTCCGGACGCGAGTAAGCCCACGTTTTTTCAGTTCACCACATCCTTCGGCAACTACACCATCGGCAACAACGGTGTGGGCGAACTCGGATTCAACGGCAAGCGCAGGCTTTTCTATCTACATACAAAGATTCGATTGGTCGGGCGTCTCCGCCACATGTACTTCCGCGAGTATGAGCGTGACCTGTTGCTGCTCTACCAGGTGACTGACGGCAAGGTGTATCTCGCCCGAATGAACCAGGAATCAAAACTCGTGAAGTGGTTCACGCTGATAGAAGGGACCAATATTGGACCATGCGCAGTCCAGGGCGAGGAGGCGCACTGCGGAGAGAGCGAGGAGACTGCGAAGATCGATCTCAAGACCGGCAAACTCAAAAGTGCGACTTAGCCGGTTGCTTAGTGATTTTGCGCATCCGTTTTACTGATTCGCGGATTAGTTTCTTGAGCGTCGGCAGGTGAACGTCCGAGAGGCGCTTGATGTAGAGACACGACTTGCCGGTGCGATGTTTACCCAACTGCTTCATTAGATCGGCTTGCTCAGTGAAGCCGGGCAGGAGGTAGAGCGTCAGGTCCTGCTTGCGTGGTGAAAAGGCGGCGATGGGCCAATCCCCCTCACGTCCGCTGGCATACTTGTAGTGATACGTGCCGAAACCGACGATGCTCGGTCCCCACATAGTGGGCTCCTCGCCCGTGATCTCTTCCATTATCCGCGCGACCTGGCGACAGTCCTCGCGTCTTGCTTCATCCGGAACCTGGTTGATGAACTTTTCCACGCTCGCTTTTGTCGGTTGCGTCTTCAGTTCTGACATTCCTGCACTCCTTATGGCCGCGTTGTTGGATATTTAATGCCGAGCTGATCGAGGTACGTTTCGTGCTTCGAAGGATCGTAGTAAAACTTCCGCATCTGCTCGCGATACGTGTCCATGATCCGCTTGTTGAGATAAGTCGGAGGTTTGTCGGTTGGTGAGATTAGCGGCCGATATTTCGTGTCTTTCGTTTGCACTTCGCGGAAGTATTTCCACGCCTGGTCCACCAGTTCCGGTTTCGTCAACAGATCGATCACCGTCATCCCGACCACCTTCGCGCCCGCAACGACGCCTTTGTGGGCGATCGGCGTCGCCATCGTCACGGCGTTGGCCCAGTTGTGACCCGGCAGTCCCGGAATGTTTGATGGATAACGAATGGTAATTGTGGGAACGTTCCACGAGACGTCGCCGATATCGTCCGACCCGCCGCGATTTCGCTGTTCGTCGGGAACCGGTCCGGCGAGATCGTCGAGCTGCGTTGCCAATCCCTGCTCGCGCGACTTCAACTCCTTTTGCAACGCCTTCGCCAGAATCTGATCGGCTTCGCTCCATTGCGGCAGACCAACTTCCTTGATGTTCGCGTAGGCAGCTTCGGCGACGGGCCGGTTGAAGTGTTGCGGCCACGCCGAACCCAACACGCGTGAGCTCACGGTCGTGTCAGTCATCAGCGCCGCACCCTGCGCGATCTGATCGCCGATTTCGCGCATCCGCGTGATGTGTTCGTAATCAAGCTCGCGGAAGTAGTACCAAACACTTGCGAGCCGAGGCACGACGTTCGGTTGATCGCCGCCGTTGGTGATCACGTAATGCGAGCGTTGTTGAGTGCGGAGATGTTCGCGACGGAAATTCCAGCCGATGTCCATCAACTCGACTGCATCGAGTGCGCTGCGTCCCTGCCACGGCGCGCCCGCCGAATGCGCGCTCTCGCCTTTGAACGTGTACTCAACCGACACCAAGCCTGTCGCCGACGACTGACCCCACGACGTGCCGAGATTGTTTCCGACGTGGGTGAAGATCACGACGTCGACGTCTTTGAAAACTCCCTCGCGAACGAAATACGCCTTGCCGGCAACGAGTTCTTCGGCGACGCCCGGCCAAACCTTGATCGTGCCGGGAAGTTTGGCGCGTTCCATCTGCCGTTTGACAGCGATGGCTGCGAGGATATTCAACGGCACACCGGAGTTGTGTCCTTCGCCGTGTCCGGGCGCGCCGTCGATCATCGGATCGTGATAAGCGACGCCGGGTTTTTGCGACGCCTGCGGGATGCAGTCGATGTCTGAACCGAGCGCGATCACGGGCTTGCCCGAACCGTACGTCGCGATCCAGGCAGTCGGAATGCCGGCGATGCCGCGTTCAATCTTGAAACCTTCCTTCTCGAGCACTCCGGTCAGATACTTCGACGTCTCGACCTCCTGGAATCCCAACTCCGCGAAGCTGAAGACCATGTCGACCATGACCTGCGCTTGCTTTGACATGCCGCCGATGTCTTTGACGACCTGTGCTTTATGATCGTTGACGGCGGTAACTGGTCCATTCAATAAGAGAACGAGAACGCAGATCGTCACGAGAAGTTTGGTCATGCGCGACTCCTGTTTACGCGAGTTGTAATTAATTCCAGTTGTACTTCTGATACTTCGGCTCGGCGTCGAGCTCGTACTTCTTCAAAAACTCCCACGCCGTTTGATTGAACTTCGACGCCTTGTCGTAATACCAGTGATCGTGGTTCTCGATCTCGATTAAGTCAACGGTAAATCCGGCCTCTTTCAACGCGTCGCTCGTGGCTCGCACGATCTTCAGCGGAACGAGCGGATCGCTGTCGCCGATCTGGATCGAGATCGGAATCTTTCGTTTCGCCAATCCGATGAGGTCGTAGTCCTGACGCGTCAAAGCTCCGGCATGAATCGCCACGGCGGCGAAATACTGCGACTCCATCAGGCCCATGTGCAAGGAAAACGAAGCGCCCGCCGAGTGTCCGAAAAGATACACCCGCCGCGCGTTGATTGGATACTTCGTTTTCAACTCTTCGACAAGGTCGCGCAGATAGTCTGGACCATCCTGCGGCGATCCCCAACCGCGCAGGTTCGTCGCGTCAGGTCCGACGATGATGATGTTTTCCTTCTTCGCGTAGTCTTTCCATTTCTCAACCAGCGTCACGCCCGTGCGGTTCGAGCCGTGCAGCATCACGATCAACGGCGCTGGACCTTTGACGGTCGACGGCACGTAGAGGTAATAGGCGCGCTCCACTCCTTTCGACTTGATCAGTTCCTTCGTGATGTCGTCTTTGGCGAAGGCAGAGGAAGCAGTAAGAAGCAATGCAATTGCGAGTGGGATTCGCCTATTCATTGGCAACTCCTTGGAGTTCAGTATTTGACGAATTCAAACTTCAGCCGGACGCTCAGCCCCTGGCTGTTGAAGAACGTTCCGAACTGCCGGCTGTCGAGGTTGTTCTGCACGTCGCGCGGGTTCCAGTGGTTCGTGATGTTGAAGATCGTCATCCCTGCGCGCCCGCGATACTTCTTGCCGCGAAACGGAATCGTGAGTCCCTTCGTGATGAGCAGGTCGAGCGACAACAAGGAAGGGAAGCGGCCGCCTTCGTTGCGTGGCCCGACGAAGTCCTGCTGCTCGTTCACCAATGAGAAAGGAAAACCGCTGCGCCAGTCGACCACCGGTGTCGCGACCACGTCGAACGGCAATACAAACTCGCCCCAGAAGAGCATCCGGTTGGGCGCGTCGAACGGCTGCTTCGCGTACTCGTCCGGACGAATGACCGCTTGTTTCAGGTTGCCGAAGTAGTGGTTGAAGTCGTTCAGGTTGCCGCGCGCTTGTGACCGCACGTAGGAAAGGAAGATGTTGCGACCTTCCTGAAAACGGAAGCGGGCGATGGCCTGCAACTCTCGATAGCGTGACCGCCCAGAGTTTAGCAGCAAGAGGCGTCCCGTGTTCAACGGGGAAGTGTCTGCCACGGGTTCGAGGACGAAATCGCGGCGCGTGCTGCGCTCTTCGTAACCGAGGCGGAGCAGCAGTCGTTGGCTGACTTCATGATCGACCTGCGCGTTCCACGCGAGGCTGTAAGGGTTTTTCAGATCAGACGGCGCGGTGTTCAGGAATACACGTGGACCATCGACGATCGTCGTGCCGTCGTTTGCAAAAGTGGTGACGACGAAGTTCTGGTACTGTTCGAACGATCCGACGTTGAGCGGGATCTTGTCGTAGAACAGACCAACGCCGCCACGAACCACGGTGCGTCCGTTTGCGGCGGGGACGAGGACCAGGCCGAGTCGCGGCGCGAAGTTGTTTTCGGCGCCGATCAAATCGCGGTCGTAACGCAGGCCCAGGTCCAGCACGACGCGCTGGTTCACGATCCACTTGTTTTGCACGAAGGCCGAGATCTCGTGCTGATTTCGCGAGAGATCGCCGGAGCCGGCGAAGTTGATCTGCTGGTACGTTGTGCCGTCGGCGCGAACGATCCTGACAGGCGCGCTGCGATCGCTGCCGTCGAAAGTCGTGTAACTGTAGTTCACGCCGACTTTGAACGCGTGCGAACCGTGCCAATCGAATGGCGCGAGGTTGTAGATCTCGAGCAACTCGTAACGGCGACTTTCGCGATGCTGGCGATCAAACCAGCCACCGAAGTTTCGCTCCGGAGCGATCTCATAAGGCGCGCCGCTGTTGCCGAAGATGTCGCCGTCAAACTGTTTCACGCTGAAACTCGATTGCAGCAGTCCGCCTGACTTGAACGTCGCTTGTTCGTTGAAGGCCAGGAACCAGCCTCGCTGGTGAAAGTTCGCGGTCGTGTCTGCCGGGTTGAAAGTGTTGAGATTGAAGTATTCCTGCTTCTGCGGAAAGATTGAGAAGCTCGCCGTCAGACGATTGTTGGAATTGATCACATAGTCGAGACGCGAAAACGAATCAAAGCTCTCGCGCTGGATGTCGCGCTGGCGTTCCTCGAGCGCTTCAAGGCTCGGCACGTTTGTGCGCACGAAGCGATACTCGAGACTCTGAAAGAAAAACAGCTTGTCTTTCTTGATTGGACCGCCAACGGCGATGCGCGGCGTCACCGCGCCGATACCGAAGATTGTGCCGTCGCGCCAGCGTGGCCGTGGCAGGACGCCGGTGACGAGATAGCGCAAATCATTCGTTCCGGAGCGCGTTTCAATCGTCGTCACGGCCCCAGTGAATTTTCCGTACTCGGCGGAGTATGGATTTGAGTGCACCTGCACGGTTTCGACTGCTTCGAGCGGCAGTTCAATAGCGGGCGTGCCGGTCCATGGATCGGTAACGTTCAAACTCGACACGAGAATGCCGCTCTGGCTCGGACGCGTGCCTTTGATGTTCAGGTTTCCGTCCGGACCACGCACGACGCCCGGCAGCAGCGGCAACGCATCCTGAAACTTCTGATCGATCAGCGGCGCGTCGCGCAAGGCTTGTTGAGTGATGACTGAAGGCGTCGTCGATTCTGTTCGATTGGTTTCAGTGCGATCGTCAGTGACGGTGACTGTTTCGCTCAGCGGCAGTGGTTGTAACAGTGCATCGTGTTCGACGGTGGCGTCGATCTGGATGCTCAATCTCTTTTCGTACTTCTTGAATCCCTGAAACTCGACTGTGAGCACGTAATCGCCGGCAAGTAGACCAGGGAAACTGAAAGCGCCTTCGAAGTCGGTGACGGTTTGAAGTCCTTTATCGCCCAGTCTTTCACCGCTGAGATTTACGACGACTCCCGGCAATGCTCGTCGTTGGTCCGGTATGTCGGCAACGATTTTTCCGCGAATGCTGCCGCCCTGTGACGAAGCAGTGGCAATGACAATGAATGTTAGTAGTGTCGCGAGGGATCCCGTAATTCCTTGTAACATCGGCGATAGGGTAGCACGGATTAAAAGTAGGGGTCGCGTTTGACATCGGCGGAGCGAAGCCGCTATAAGGCGAGGACACTTAGCCCAGATGAAAAAGGAGTTCCCTCCCATGAAGAGCATTGCATGCGCTTCGCTTGCGGCACTGTTGTGTATCGGTCTCGCTCTCCC
>JAICGQ010000285.1 GCA_025923035.1 Pyrinomonadaceae bacterium
CTCTATCGTCGCGGAACCTTTCATTCGACGAAACTCGATCGCCCCGTAATCAGCGTCGGCAACATCACTGCCGGCGGGACGGGCAAGACGCCGCTCGTCGAGTGGGTCGCACGCACGCTCGCCGCGGCCGGCAAGAAGGTGTGCATTCTTACGCGCGGCTACGGTCGCGACAATCCCGATCGGATGGTGATCGTTTCAGACGGCCGGAAAGTGCTGGCAACGCCTTCCGAAGCGGGCGACGAACCGTTTCTTCTGGCGACTAACCTGACCGGAGTGTCGGCCGTGATCAGCAACGCGGATCGCGTAGCAGCGGGCAATGAGGCCATCAAACAATTCGGCGCCGATTGCTTTGTTCTGGACGACGGCTTCCAACACCTGCGACTGCAACGTGACTTGAACATCGTCACCATCGACGCGACGAACCCGTGGGGCGGTGGAAACCTGTTGCCGTACGGCCGGCTGCGCGAACCGCTCAGTGGACTCAGCAGAGCAGACGTAATCGTTATCACGCGAACCGATCAGGTAAAAGAACTCGACGCGATCCACACGGAGATCCGCAAACACGTTCCGAACATCCCCGTGTTTCAGTCGCAGATGCGTACCTCGCGAATCACGCCGCTCAGCGATTCGTCCGGCGCGCTGGTCCCACCCGTCGCGGCTTTCTGCGCGGTCGGAAACCCACAGTCGTTCTTCAACGCGGTCCCCTACGAGCTCGCCTTCGAAAAGTCCTTCGCCGATCATCATCGGTACTCACAATCCGAGATCGACTCACTGATTGATGCCGCTACACTTGCCGGCGCAAACAGCCTCATCACTACCGCAAAAGACGCAGTGAAGCTGCGTTCGCTTTCGTTTTCTTTACCTTGTTATGTGCTGGAAATCGAACTGCAGATAGAAAATGCGGACCAGTTGATTCAATTAATACGATCCGTATTACGGTGACGGCGATGGCGCGGGTGGCCTGGTTGCTGCAGGCGTAGGCACCGGAGCGTTTCCGGGTCCTACACTTCGCGTTGGCTCCGGCAACGGAGGCGCTTTGTTGGTGTTTGAGTTGGTGTTCGCATTAGCGTTGGCGTTCGCCGCGGGACTCACGTCTTCAATCGGCGTCTGGATCTCCTCCGCGTTCACGTTTGGCGACGCATTAACGTTGGCAGCAGGCTTGACCGAGCCGCCTGACGGAAGTCCCTCTTCGGCTTTGCCGGTCGGCGGGTGCGACGGCTGGACAGGCTGACTGTTGGGATCGGCCGCAAGTGTCGGCGTCGCCTGATTAGTGTTCGCGCTCGGGCTGCCGGAAATTGAGTCTCTAGTCATGAAGTAAATGGCCGCAAAGACAACCAGCAAAACCACGATTGAGGGAACGATTACTTTCCACGGGTTGAAACCACTCGGCGAAGCGGCCACCGCCTGGACCGGCACGGTCACCGGCGCCCGACGTTGTCCACTCGGATACTGCGGCACAACCTGAGCGGGCGCCGGCTCTCTCGGCCTCACGACCGTGATTTCGTCGTGATCGTCGGCCGTAACCCGCGAAACCCCACCGGCAGTTTCGCTTGTCGTTGCACTGTTCGCACCGGGCGCAACCGGAACCGGCACGATCATTCCCGACGCGATCGTCAGGTCTTCGATCAACTCCGGAATCGTCTGATAGCGATTGCCCGGCACCTTCGCCATCGCGCGCGCGACCACTCGCGCGATCGGCGGCGCAACGTCGTTGCGCTCTTCCAGCACCGACGGCACCGGCTCCTGCAGGTGCTTCATCATCACGATCGTCGCCGATTCTCCCGAGAACGGCACGTGGCCCACCAGCATCTCGTAAAGAATCACACCCAACGAATAAATATCGGAACGATGATCGATCTGGGAATCCTGCGAACACTGCTCGGGCGACATGTATTGCGGCGTGCCGACAACGAGGTTCGGCGCCGTCAGTCCGCCGTCGAACTCTCCATCCGGCTCGTTGATTTTCGCGATACCGAAGTCGAGCACTTTGGCGTGGTCGCCGACGCTCGTCGTGTCGAGCAACATGATGTTGTCGCTCTTGAGGTCTCGGTGTATGACGCCCTGCGCATGCGCGGCATTGAGGGCGTCGCCAACCTGGCGGGTGATCTCGACGATCCTTGGCAGTGGCAACGGTCCTTCGTCGCGAATCACCTGCTTCAGCGTTTTACCGCTCAGGAATTCCATGACGAGAAAAACAGTGCCGTTATCCTCGCCGATGTCAGTGACGCTGAGCGCGTTCGGGTGTGAGATACGCGAAGCGGCGCGTGCCTCGCGCGAGAAGCGCGCAACGATTTTCTCGTCGGCGGCGAGTGATGGACGCAGGACTTTGATCGCGACAGTCTTGTCCATCAGCACGTGCGTGCCTCTGTAGACACTGCCCATGCCGCCTTCGTTCAAACGTGCGTCGATACGATATTTTCCGGCGAGGGTGGTACCGATGAGTGCGTCGTTAGTCGTTTCGAGCCCGACGCCGTCGGCTGGACAAAGCGTCGTCGCATCGGAATATTCAACTCCACACTTCGGACATCTTTTCATTTGCAGTGCCTCGATTATTCCATCCACCCTATTTGCGGTCAACAAAGACGCGGGCGAGAGAAATCAATTCTCTCGCCCGCATAGACAAACGCTTTGATGCGGATCGAAGTGTCTAGGTTTGCGTTCCCTTGACCACCGCGAATACGACCACCAGCGCGAACAGCACCAGCGATTCGATCAGCGCCAAACCAAGAATCATCATGGTTTGGATACGACCAGCCGCACCGGGATTTCGCGCCGCACCCTCGCACGCCGCCGCGCCGATGCGCGACTGTCCGAGAGCACCGCCAAACACAGCAATCGCGAAACCAACGCCCGCCGCGATCGCGCGGTATTTGTTCACTGAAAACGCATTGTCACCAGCGCCGGCGGCGCCTTCGACCTGCGCGAACGTGGTCATGGCACTGAAAAGAATGCCGACGACAGCGAACATCAGGATTCTGAATTTGCTCATAGTTCCTCCAAGGATCTGAGACTTAAACCGCTCGCCCGCCACATCAATCGAAACCCACCGAAGCGATTATTATTTCGCCTGCATCCGGTATCCACCGCCCCTCGAACAACGGCGCTCCTGCGAGACAGACATGAGCGTGCTTCAACAAAACCGAAGCTATGACTTGCCCGGCGTTTACGGAGTGTGACTGGAAAAGCAATCTATTCGGATTGCGCGGCAACGTGTGCTGACCGTTTGTCGCATCGCTCACTGCGCGCTGGATAAAGCCATTAAGTAAGAACCGGTGCGATCAGCTCGTCATCCTCACCATGCTCATCAGCGTGCGCGCCGTGGGCGGCGTGCTCATCATGCGGATGCGAGACCTCGCTGATGTAAAGCTGCGACAGCAGTATGAAAACGAACGTCTGGATCAAAGCCACGAACACGCTCAAAGGCATCAGGATAACCGGGAAGAAGTAGGAGATCGGCGGCGCGAGATTTTGCACCGTCGCGATTACCTGCTCGTCCGCAAACAAGTTACCGAACAGACGAATGCCGAGCGAGAACGGGCGAATAAAGTTACTGATTAGTTCGATCGGGAAAATCAACCACGCGATCCACCACACCGGACCACAAAGGTGGGCCAGGTGTTTGATGATTCCGTTTTCACTGATGCCGATGTAGTTGTAGTACAGGAACGAACTCAAACCGAGTGCGAACGTGACGCTCGTCGCCGCAGTTGGACTCATGAACAGCGGAAACAGTCCCATCAGGTTCGACACGAGGATCAGCACCGCGAACGTCATCACCACCGGGAAATACTTCAAGCCGTGTGGTCCAATGATGTCCTGGATCATGTTCCTCACGGCGAGCACGCTGACTTCCAGCGTCTGCTGTCCGCCACCGGGTTCAGACTCCGACAACTTCCCTTTGAAGATCCAGATGAGCGCGACGCTCAGGATACACGCGATGATGAACATGATCGTGTACCACGGGATCGCCGTTTCGGCAGTGTATGGACCAAACACCGCTTCCGGCGTCGTGTCGAATTTCGCGAGCAGTTTGTCCCAGATCGGTTTGGTGTACGCGAGCTCAAACTTCAGCGCGGCTTCGCCGAACCAATGATTTACAAGCTCGACAATGATGGGTGTATGATGGGCCGCCTCTTCGGCATGCTCTCCCGACTCAGCGGCTTCGGCCAACCAAAACATCAACTGATTTCCTCTCGCTGGATGATTGCGAAATAAAACTCTCTCAAAGCTTCAACGAATATTGCGACTACAAAAGTTGCCATGCCCGCCAACGTGGCCGTCAGCGATATCAAATTGAGTTGATAAAGCGAAAAGACCAGCGCTGCGATAACGACATAACGCAGCAGAAACTGGGCCAGCCGCAACCGCGGCGTGGCGCCCATGACCGACAGCTCGATCGCCGCTGCAGCGGAGCTTTTCAACCATCGGTGACTGAACAATGCCAGCAATCCTCCGACCAGCAAACCCGTCGTTACACGCCATGGGCCAATGACCGCAGACACAAGAACCGCGAGCCCGGTGGCAATCAACATCGAGCGGAAAATCCTCAGATTGAGAGCATTGTTTGCTGGATCGGACATTCGCAAAGCCGCCGATTTTAATTTAATACGCCTTGGAACTCAAACGAACAAACTCGAAAAGCCCCGCCGCCGAGCCCAAAACGAGACCGCCGACCAGACACCACGGCTGCGTGCCCAGCCACCTGTCGAGCAGGTAACCAAAACCGGCTCCGGCGGCGACCGAGGCAAACACCGTAATTCCCGCCGCATAGGCGAACCCGGCTTTCCGGTTCTCTTCCGGGGTCGGTTTCGATGGATCGGGCGACTCAGGCATCGCGTTCGTCACCAGCTCTCGCGGGTCAGAAAGTTCTTCGGGACTTCATAAAGCATCGCCCGTCGCGAATGGCGCATTGAGTCGTGAATGAAGCAAACGTGCGTGCACCAGCACGATTTCCCGCCGTCGATTGCCGCCAGTTCCGTGCCGCGCTCGTGAGTGGCCCAAAGCGCGCCGAAGTCGTAATCGAAGTCACCGAGCGTCGCAAACTTCTCGCGCAGCTCGCAGGCGCGCACGTCGCCGTTGTAATCGATGACGGCCGTGGTCTCGCCCGCTGTGCAGGGAAACGGCCACGGGGTGGATTGTTGAAAGTTTGCGTGCTGCGTGCGGTAGTGCGTCGTGATCGTGCCAACGTACGCCGCATTCTTGACGAAGCGTTTGCCGGCATCGTCGCCTGCGAACATGCGATCGCCGTAGCGCTTGGTCAGCTTCGAAGCGTGCGCGTACATCGCCGGCAACACTTCAGGCGGCACTTGTTTGATTTGGTCGCCGACGAGCGTCTCACCGCGAATGATGTTGAAGTACTGGCCGTCGAGTTTGTAGTTGTCCCACATGAACTCCGAGAGCATTTCGATCTCGGTGTAATTGGCGGCGCAGACGACGGTGTTGACATTCAAACGGAAGCGATCGGTGTATTTGGACTTCAGCGGGTAAAGCGACTCGATGCAGTCGAGCGCCTTTTGCCAGTTGCCGGGAACGCCGCGGATGCGATCGTGAGTCTCGCCGTAACCGTCGAGTGCGACGTTCAGGTAGAGATCGATCGTCGGGTTGTTTGCGAGCGCGCGGTCGACGATGTCGAAGACGCGGGATTTGATCAAGGCGTTAGTCGGAATGATGACGCGGTCGACGCCGTTGTTCGCGACGAACATATCGATGATCTGCGAAACATCGCCGCGCAAGGTCGGTTCGCCGCCGGAGAGCCACAGGTCGGTGATCGGCGGCATGGTGCGCGAAACTTTTTCGAGTTGCCCAAACGTCATGTCGCCGGGATGGTTCAACTCCGCGTGATAGAAGCAGGTTTGGCACAGCGCGTTGCAACGTGAGGTAACGAAGAGGATCACCGTGCCGAGACGTTTTTCACGTTTCGACGTGCGGAGGAGCTGCACAAATTGGGCCGCCTTGTTCATACGGGTTCGCGCGCGATAATGACAGCTTCAGTGGGTGATTTCAATTCATAGGTAATGCCGCGCCACTTTATCCGCCGCGAGAACGCGGCCACGATCGTGTTGTAAAAATATAGGAGCGACGCGAACGGCCACAGAAAAATGTGCGCCCATAAATCCTGATTTAGTCTTGATCTGTGTTCCGCCAACGGCACGCTGATAGCTCGCCACCGGATCAATCCCTTCGCGGCACCCAGGAGAAACAAAACTGCCAGAATAACCAGCACCGGTACGGAGCGCGTCGCAATCAACAAACCGATCCCTCCAAAAAACACAACGGTAAACAGCCCCGAACCGAGCATCAACGGCAACCACAAATGCGGTGCATAAACGCGGGTGATCTTTATCTGTCGCGTCGTAAACTCGAGTAACTCGCGAAAGTCGCAATCACCTACCGAAGGCACGAGACAGTTGGGCGTGAAGTGGACCGGCAGTTTCGCTTCCTTTAGCACTTTCGTAATCGTGAAATCGTCTGAAACCGTTCCCGCCCAACGCTGCACGACGTTCAATCGTGCAAACGTCGCACGCCTGATGGCCGTCGAGCCGCCCCAGCAAAAGTTCTTCGACGTGTCTGCGCCGAGCGCGGAAGCAATCGACGCATTCCAAACGCCCCGCAGGCGCGACGCCAATCCACCACGCTCCGGGACGAACCACCGGTACCCGCTCGACGCACC
>JAICGQ010000286.1 GCA_025923035.1 Pyrinomonadaceae bacterium
CGAGATGTCCATTATGGGCAGGACGCAGGAAGAGGTTTACGCCTTCGTCGACAAGATCATCAACGCGATGGTGGCGACGGTGAAGTCAGGATTGAGCATGCCCGAAGACGACGTACTGCCTGGTCCAATCAAACTGCACAGCAAAGCAGCGACGGTTTACAAGCGCGCGATGGATGAGAAGTACCAATCAGACAGGGGCATCGGCGCTCTGTCAGCCTATGCGTTGGCGGCGTCTGAAGAGAACGGTCGCGGTCACCTGGTGATCACAGCTCCGACGGGCGGTTCCGCCGGCGTCATGCCCGCGCTGGTCTACGGACTCGGCGAGGGCGGACGAAAGCTGCCGTTGCAGAAGATCCGCGACGGTATGCTCGCTGCGGCAGCGATCGGTTATCTGTGCAAGCACCACGCAACGTTGTCGGCAGCAGAAGGTGGCTGCCAGGCGGAGATCGGTGTCGCGTCTTCGATGGCCGCGGCTTTGACGGCCACTGCGCATGACGCGAGTTCTCGCGTGGTTGAGAACGCAGCCGAGTCGGCGCTTGAGCATCATCTCGGCATGACGTGCGATCCAGTCGCCGGTTACGTGCAAGTGCCTTGCATCGAGCGTTGCGCATTCGGCGCAGTGAAGGCCTGGACGGCATACGCGATCGCCAGCAACGAGATCGAGACGCGACATCGCGTCAGCTTCGACGAATGTGTCCAGGCGTTGGCCCAGACCGCCAAGGACATGAACAGCAAGTACAAGGAAACGAGCGAGGCCGGCCTCGCGCTTTCCGTGGTGCTCTGCTGAGCGACAACTTCAATTCATAACTCGCCACGGCTCACCACGTCATGGAAACTTCCATGGCCTGGTGAGCAACAGCGACTCCGCCCCCTCTGTCAATTAAATCCGAATTAGTTCTACATGAGGTTTCGACATGTTAAGACGTCGTGTGAACATCAAGCTCTTAGTCGCATCGATGTTGTTCGCAACAGCCGCTTTCGGCCAAGGCCCGTCAGCAGCGTCGGAACCAAAACCAACTCCAACGGATACCAAAGTTGTTGCGCGTCCAGACGGTTTGGAAAAGGAAGTCGAGACACTGAAGGCCGAGAACGCTGCGGTTCGAGAGATCCTTCGTAAGATGGAAGAACAACAGAAGCTGCTGTTGGAGAACGTCGAGCGTTTACAGCGACGCCTTGATGGTCCGGCGGTCGCGGATACAACCGTGCCGTTAACAAATCCACCGAGCTCCCCAGCGCCGGCGCAACCAACCGACGCGGAGACTGCCGTCGCTCAACCAGCACCTACTCCCGACGAACGACCGAAAGGCGGAATCTACAACGACGGAATTATTATCTGGGAGACGGACGAAGACGCGCGCGTGCCGTTTCAACTGAAGTTCACAAACACTACCCAGGTTCGCTATCTCAATACACTTTCAGCCAACGATACTTTCACGGACCATCTTGGCGTGGTCCGTGAGGTCAACAAGCGCAACGACATCACCGTGAATCGTTCGATGTTCGTTTTCAACGGCTACATGTTCGACAAGAGGTTGCGCTATAACCTCACCGTCTGGACGTCAGCCGGGGCGGCCTCGATCGTCGTAGCCGGGAACATTGGCTGGCAATTCAACAAAGCGCTCACGATCACTGGAGGTTACACGGGCGTTCCCGGAAGCCGATCACTCGTCAACACGTTTCCATTCTTCACAGCCACTGACCGGACCATGGCCGACAACTTTTTCCGTCCGAGCTTCACGCAGGGAGTCTGGGCGAACGGAGAACCGATCAAGAACGTGCATTACCTGGCGTTCGTCGGCAATGGTCTAAACACGCTGAACATCTCCGCCACGAAGATCGATACGAATCTGTTGCTGTCCGGCAGTGTCTGGTGGGAGCCGCTTGGACCATACGGTCCACCGAGCAGAGCACGAAACATGTACGACGATTATTTCGCCGAAGACAAACTTCGTGTTCGTTTCGGCACTGCCTTCACCAGATCTCGCGAAGACCGTTTTTCCAATCTCGATCAATCAAGTCCCGAGAACACTTCGCTTCACAACTCCGACGGCGTACTTACGTTCTCAACAGGAGCGTTCGCGCCGGGCGTAACTGTTCAAGAGGCGCTGTACAAAATGTGGGCGATTGACGGCGGCGCAAAGTGGCGCGGGTTTGCGATCAATGGACAATATTATTTTCGCTGGCTGAGTGATTTCCAGGCCGACGGACCGCTTCCCCTCGCCAACACATTCGATCATGGTTTCGAGTTATCGGCCGGCAAATTTGTTGTTCCGAAGAAGCTGATGTTGTACGTCCGCGGGTCAGCGGTGTACGGCCAGTTTCGTGACTCTCACGAGTACGCGGGCGGCGTGAAGTGGCATTTCCTTCCCACCGAGCGTTTATGGCTGAACGCTGAGGTGATGCGCGTGATGAGAGTTCCTTACAGCGGAGGTTTTACTCCATACACCGCAGGCATGACCGGGTGGGTGCCGATGATTCAGTCGGTCCTCGCTTTTTAGTTCGTTCTCACGCCAATTTCCACGGATTTTCTCGGAACTCACCGCACAACGGGGCGTGTATTCCTGTCGGGTGGCAGCCGGTGTGGGTATAATCAGTGCCCGGCGCTAAACCTTGTTGAGCCCGCGAAACTTATCGTTCGAGCCAAGGGGTCCTCATTTGAGGTTTCCGTAACTCATTTACGCATGAGAGCCTGCCTGCCCTGATGAATACGCTGACGACCATCGACGAGCTGGCCTTCGCCCCGGCGGTACAGCAGGAGGTGCTGGAGGACACCACTTCCGATCATGCATTGTTAGAGGCGACCCGAACCGGCGATGAGGACGCGTTTGCTGAATTGGTAAGTCGTTATCGAAACCAAATCACGAGCTACATCTATCGCATGACCAGCGACTACGATAACGCTGTCGATCTGGCTCAGGAGACCTTCGTGAGAGTCTACCGGGCGAGAGATAGATACCAGAGAAGTTACGCCTTCTCGACTTACATCTATCGCATCGCTACGAACCTCGCGATTAGCGAGTTGCGCAAGCGGAAACGGCGCAAACTTGTTTCGCTGACCGGTTTCTTCCAGCCGAGCGATGGCGCGGAGCCGCAGGAGTTGAATCCGCCAGATCTCCGACCGTTGCAGGATTCGGAACTGGTCGACGCCGAACGTCGCAACGCCGTGCAACGCGCGATCGGTACGCTGCCCGAGAAGTATCGCGCGCCATTGATCCTGCGCGACGTCGACGGCCGCAGCTACGACGAAATCGCGCGCATCCTGGAGACCAGCGAGGGCACAGTCAAATCGCGAATTAGCCGGGCGCGCGGGTTCCTGCGAGAGAAGATGCGGGCTTATTTGTAGGTGATAAAACTATGAAAGAAAAAAGATGTGAAACAGTTCGTCGCGAGCTCGAAGCGCTGAGGCTGCGCGATGAATGCAGCATGGATGCGGCGCTGCACTTACGAGGATGTCGCGAATGTCGTGAGTTTTACCAGCAGCAGGCAAAACTGCAGCAGATGGTCGGTAGTTTGGGCACGGTAGAAGCGCCGCCCGATTTCGACTTCCGGTTGCGTGCGCGTCTGGCAAATGAATCCAGCAGCGCCGGGTTCCACTTCAGGGCGTTGCAATGGTCCTTCGCGAGTAAAGGTTTTGCGGCTGCGGCGATGATCCTGTTGTTTGTTGGTGGCTTCGTTTACGTCCGAACGATCGTCAATCAGCCTCCCGCGCAGGAAACTGTCGCCGATCAGAGAACTGAGCCGGCCCAACCAGCGCCGAAGCCGGTTGAAAACAAAGTTGTCGATCAGCAGTCGATTCCGGTTGTAGCTTCAGATAATGGTCCACGTCGCGTCGGAAGTGAACGACGAGTTACGGCGAAAGCAAAAGCTCCGCTTGTAGCTGCTGATTTCGCCAGCGAGCGCCCGACACTGATTTCCGACACGCACCGGCATTCGCCGATCTTCACGATCGATGCTTCGCTTGAACCGTTCAAAGTTTCAATCGACGACGGCCACGGCAATGCGCGCACGATCTCAGTGCCGACGATCACGTTCGGATCGCAACGAGTTCTGCCGGCCGCAAATCAGTTTCCTCAAAAGGGCGATGTTGTCTGGTAACGATTAGGGTCCAAGAGCTTTAAAGATGGCCGTAACGATGAGAAAGCTAGTCGCGACATTCACGAGTTTGTTGTTGTGTTGTGCAGCGACGATGGCGCAGGCTCCCGCGCAACCTCCCAGGAAGACTGCGCCCGCGCCGGGCGTGAACACTACGCAAGACAAGAAGAATGCGCCGCAGGTGGTGACGATCGTTCACCGTCTGAGTGGTCTGAAGTTGTTTCGTCTGCTGCTGCGATCGCAACAGGAAGCGCAGGCGATTTCCAGTCTCGATACAGATTTCAAATTGTCGGGAGACGTTCACACTAACGTTATCGCCGGAGTCGCGATGGACGATGGTGAGACGATTGCCGCGTGGTTGCCGGAAGCGGACGTCGAGCTCGGGTTCTCCGGATTCGGGGAAGCGCAGTTTCCAGTTCCAAACGTGCAGTCCGCGTTCGGGAATTCCATATCGGCCACGGCAACTTCTGCGTTCGGACTTTTCGAACCGCCCGACGTGAGCGTCATCGGATCCGATGGAAAGCAGTTGATGGCCAAGTACGTCGGACTCGATGGGGTTACGGGTCTTTCGATTCTTAAGGTCGTTGGTACAAATCTGTCGTCGACAGGCACGATCAAAGACGAGCCGGTTGGTGTTGGCGAGAGTGTGCGGTTATTTGGACCAGAACCCGTCAGTGGACAACGTGGATTTTTGAATTCAAGTCTCTTTGTGCGCATTGGCGCCACGCACGGACGAGTGCTGGACGTGCGTCGCGCGCCGTCAGGCGGCGGGCTTTCGCTGTTCAAAGTGAGTTCGCCTCGTCTATCGCAGGCGATCGTCGGCGGTGTCGCAATCAACGATGCCGGTGAAACGCTCGGAATCGTGAATGGTCTCGTGGGCGGGGAAGCGAGTGTGCTGCCGGTGGCCATGATTCGACGCGCCGCGCAACGTGTGCTCGATCGGCAGGCGAGTGTTCCCAAGCCATACCTGGGCGTCAGAGGTGAAGCGGTTGCGGATCTAAAGGTGGACCAGATACTCAATCACGGATGGCAGCCTGAACGCGCGGCGGCACTCGCGGGAGATCATCGCGGCATTCTGCTGACTTCGATCGTGCCCGGGAGTCCCGCGGCACAGGCGGCGTTGCGAGTCGGCGACGTGATTCTGAAAGTCAACGACAAGGAGATCGAGAACACTCAGGATTTCACGTGGTGGCTCGAACAAGCTGGACCAAGCACGAACGTGTCGTTCACGGTTGCTCGTCCGGACCGCGCAGCAGAGGAAGCGCTCGACGTGAAGTTGAGTGGGGCGTTTGATACCGGGTTCACGTTCAAATCTCTTCCTCGCCGGCGTCGCAGCGGTGGTTTCACTTCATTGCTCGATCAGGGCATCGAGACGATCACGCTGCGGGCCGCGGTGGCCACGCAACTCGGCACGACGGCAGGCCTGCTCGTGGTCTATGTCGAACCATCAACCCCGGCCTTCGAGGCCGGACTCCAACCCGGCGACGTGATTCAATCCATCAACGGCCAACCCGTCTCGCGCCCCTTCCTGTCATCCAACGCTCCCGCGACATTGACGTTCGAGATCTTCCGCAACAAGCAAAAGCGCACGGTGACGCTAACAAACCCGCCGAAGAAGTAACAGTAATCTCGACCCTTACGCGGATGCCTCGGGCGTGTGATAACCTTACCGCCCATGTTTCCAGAGGCTGTTGCGCGGTATCACGAACTGCTCGCAAATCAACAATTGGCTGAAGAGTCCCGGGCGATGCTGGATGAGGGGCTCGAAAGGGCGAAGCTCATTTTTGGCGGGCGACGGTTGTCGCCTTATCTGAGGCCGCACTTTGTTTCCGAGACCGATTTCGCCCGGATATGCCGCATTTGCGAAACGGTGTGGTCCGCGATTCAAAAGGTGAAAGATGCGGCGGTCGCGGACAGCAGGATAATTGACGATCTGGGTCTCACGAGCATCGAGCGAGAGCTCGTGGCGATCGATCCCGGTTACACCGCCGTATCGCCGACGTCGCGACTCGATTCGTTCCTGACAACATCAGCCTACAGCTTCGTCGAGCTCAACGGCGAGAGTCCCGCCGGCATCGCTTACGCCGACGCCGCTTACGACATTTTCTCCAGCTTGCCCGTGATGAAAGAGTTCTCCGCAGACTACAACCTGCGAGCACTTTACGGACGGCGGTTCATGTTGGAGGTCCTGCTGGAGTCGTACGAAGAATACCTCGGACGCAAACCGGAACGTCCGCCACGCATCGCCATCATCGATCTCGCAGACGTGCCGACGGTGAAAGAGTTTGAGCTGTTTCGCGAGTTTTTCGAACAGGCCGGTTACCCGTCGATCATCTGCACGCCGCAGGAACTCGAATTCAAAAACAACCGGTTGAGCTACGCCGGTCAGGAGATCGACATCGTCTACAAGCGTTTTCTGGTAAACGAATACCTGCCGATCATTAACGACTATCCGGCGCTCCTCGACGCCTATCGAGCGGGAGCGATCTGCATGGTCAACAGCTTACGTTCGAAGCTGATTCACAAGAAGGCGCTGTTCGCCGTGCTCACCGATCGCAAGCACGCGC
>JAICGQ010000287.1 GCA_025923035.1 Pyrinomonadaceae bacterium
CTTCCGCTGGGTCCGCAAACCCGCCCCCTGGTCACAATGATCAACAAGGCGGGCGTCTCCCCGACACAACTTGCGCATCAGGATCGAACATCTAAGCGAGCGTCGAGTTCGAACGAGGGAGATATGTTTAGCTTTAACACACTTAAGACAACACTTTTATTAGGCGCTCTCACTGGTTTGCTCGTAATTGTCGGCGGCGTGCTTGGCGGAAATTCAGGCATGCTGCTCGGTTTTGTGGTTGCTGTGGTGATGAACTTCGGCAGCTATTGGTTTTCGGACAAGATAGCCTTGAAGATGGCCGGCGCGCGTGAAGTTTCTTATGCGGAAGCTCCGGAGCTGCACGACATTGTTGCGCGTCTCGCGCAAGCCGCGGGTCTTCCCAAGCCGCGCGTCGCCGTCATTGAAGCAGACGCGCCGAACGCTTTCGCAACCGGCAGAAACCCAAACAACGGATTGGTCGCAGTGACCACAGGTATCGTGAAGATACTCGATCGACGTGAACTCGCGGCGGTCATCTCGCACGAGCTCGGACACATCCGCAATCGCGACATTCTGATCAGCGCGATCGCCGCAACCTTTGCCGGCGCGATCACAATGCTTGCGCACCTGGGCCAGTTCGCGATGATCTTTGGCGGTCGCAGCGACGATGACGAAGAAGGTGGTGGAATCTTCGGTGGGCTCTTGATGATTATTCTCGCACCGATCGCGGCGACAATTATTCAGCTCGCGATTTCACGATCGCGTGAGTTTGGCGCGGACCGGACGGGTGCGGAGGTAGGCGGCGATCCTGAGGCGCTGGCGTCGGCGTTGGAGAAACTCGAAGCTTACTCGCGTCACGTACCGCTGCCTGTGAACCCGGCAGTTTCACACCTGTTCATTGTGAAACCTTTGACCGGCTTCTCAATGCAGAGTCTGTTCAGCAGCCACCCATCAACCGAGCAGCGCGTCGCGCGTTTGCGTCAAATCCGTGCTCGCAATGGTCTCGGGAACACGAATTTTCCGAACAACGAAAGAAGATCGCGATTGGCCTAAGAGCCGATCGCGACCTTCATGTTCAGAGTTCTGGTGAGGAACGCCCAGCGGTCGGCGATCTCTTCGATCGTCTTCGAGGTTGGTTTGCCGGCGCCGTGCCCCGCCTTCGTCTCGATCCGAATGAGAATCGGCGCGTCGCCCCCCTGCGCGGCCTGGAGCGCTGCGGCGAATTTGAAGCTGTGACCCGGCCAGACGCGATCGTCATGATCGGCGGTCGTGATCATCGTGGGCGGATACTTCGTTCCCGGCTTGATGTTGTGCAACGGCGAATACGCAAGCAAAGCCTTGAAGTCGTCCGCATTGTCTGACGAACCGTAATCGGAAACCCACGCCCAACCGATCGTGAACTTCTGAAACCGCAGCATGTCCATTACACCAACCGCCGGCAGCGCTGCCCCAAACAGATCCGGACGCTGAGTCATCGCCGCGCCAACCAGCAGTCCGCCATTACTGCCGCCACCAATCGCCAGCTTCGGCCTCGACGTATACTTGTTCGCGATCAACCACTCCGCCGCCGCGATGAAGTCGTCAAACACGTTCTGCTTCTTCAACTTCATGCCCGCCTGATGCCAGTCTTCGCCGTACTCACCACCGCCCCGTAAGCTCGGCTGCGCGTAAACGCCTCCCATCTCCATCCAAACCATGTTCGCGACGGAGAACCCGGGCGTCATCGAGATATTGAAACCACCGTAGCCGTAAAGGTACGTCGGATTGTTGCCGTCAAGCTTCAAACCCTTCTTGTGCGTGATGAACATCGGCACCTTCGTACCGTCTTTGCTCGCGTAGAAGACCTGCTTCGTTTCGTAATCGGCGGGATTGAACTCAACTTTCGGCTCGCGAAAGATCGTGCTCTTCCCCGTGGTCATGTCGTAACGATAGATCGTCGTCGGCGTAGTGAATCCGGTGTAGTAGTAAAACGTCTCCTTGTCCTTTGCCTTGCCACCGAATCCGCCTGCCGAACCAATACCCGGAAACGCAACCTGGCTCAGCAGCTTGCCCTTGGTGTCGTGAATCCTGACCTTCGTGTACGCATCTTTCAGGTAGTTCAAAATGAACTTGTTATCGACGACGCTCGCGCTCTGCAACGCATCCGTCGCTTCCGGCACGATCACTTTCCAATTGTCTCGCGACGATTTGTCGACGTCGATCTCGATAATCTTGCCGCGGGCGGCGTTCAAGTCGGTTTGAAACCAGAAACGCGATCCTTCATTGCCGACGAAGTTGTAAGCAGCATCGAAGTCGTCGAGCAGTTTCCACACGACTCGCGTGTCGGATGCTGTGAGGTCTACGTAGTAGACGCGGTTCTTAACGTCGGTGCCCTGAAAAATAGTGATGATCAGGTATTTTCCGTCTTCAGTTACAGTGGCCCCGAAGAGCCAGTCTTTTTGATCCGGACGCTCGAAAATGAGGACGTCTTCCGCTTGCGGCGTGCCGAGTTTATGGAAATAAACCTTCTGGAAATAATTCGTCGCTTTGAGTGAGTCGCCTTTCGGTTCGTCGTAGCGGCTGTAGAAAAAACCTTTGGCGTCGCTCGTCCACGAGACACCCGAAAACTTCACCCACTTCAGATGATCGGCAAGATCCTTGCCGGTATCGACGTCGCGGACTTTCCACTCCTGCCAATCCGATCCTGATGCGGAAATACTGTAGGCGAGTAATTTGCCGTCAGGACTCACCTGCGTTCCGGACACAGCGACCGTGCCGTCGGCCGATAACGTGTTCGGATCGAGAATCATCTTCGGCGTGGCATCGAGTCCGGTGACGGTGTAAAGCACCGACTGGTTTTGCAGACCGCTATTGCGGTAGTAGAAGTAACGGTTCCCTTCCTTGAACGGGACGCCGTACTTCTCGTAGTTCCAGAGCCTGGTGATGCGATCCTTCAGCGAGTTTCGCGCCGGAATGGCGGCGAGATAGTCGAAACTGAGTTTGTTCTGGGCTTCGACCCAGGCTTTTGTCTCTGCGGAATCAAGATCTTCGAGCCAACGATATGGGTCGGCTACTTTCACGCCGTGATAGTCGTCGATCTGATCGCTCTTACGGGTTGGGGGATATTTGTTTGCTGTAATCATTTGTTGAGTAAAAAGTGCTGCCAATAAGCATAGAACCGGCACAAAACGGGTCAGTGGGTACAATGGCATAACGACCGCTCCTTTGATTTGTAGGAGAGACAACGCGGAGCAGTGATTATGATCGATGAAAATGTGATTGACAACTCGGAGGGGTATGCGCGAATCTAAGCGAACGCTTGCCGCCCCCCGGCCGTTGCGTTGCGGATCATCATCTGTATTGCTCCCCGGAAAGAATTATGAGAATAAATTCCCCTGTCGCTGTTTTTATCGCCGCCGTAGTGTTTTCCGCCGTAAACGCGCAGACCACACAACAGACGCCGCAAACAGATGCCGACAAGATGGTGCGTCCGCGTGTCGTGACGCCCGCCGTGGAGCAGCCTGCTGCGTCACAGAATCCGCCGAAAGCCGCGGTGGTTCCGAGCACCGCCGCTGCCGCTGCCGAGGGGCCGCATAAGTTAGCGCCGTCACACCCGATTCAAGCGCTGACACCGTCAGTGATTCAGGCGCGCATCTCGGAAGCGAAACGAATGCTTCGCACGAAACCGGTCCCGACCGCGATGACCACGACTCCGTCGATCCAGTTCGTCACGGTGGCCGCGCTCGATCGCGATTCGTCAAAAATGCACTTCGTCACGATGTCGAAGGAAACGTTTTTGAAGAAAGGCGCCGAACTCAGCACCGTCACATCGCTGGGAACAAACGTCAACGTAAAAATCATTCGCGCGAACGGCGTCAACACGGCGCTCACGATCGTCACGCCCGAGGGTAAAGCACTTGCCCCACTGATCGTCGAGTATCCGATCGAAAAAGGCGGCATGTTCAAGGAGCTGGCGTACTACACGTCTGCGCATCCCGAGCTCCTTTCGCGGGACCTCGTGCGATCCGGCCAATCGTACGTGCGCAACATGCTCGATCTCGCCGCGAAACGTTTGAGCGAGAAAGGCATCACTGTCTCGCCTGACCTGATCGACATTGCCGAACGCCTCTGCGTCGTCGAGCACGTCGATCACGGCCGCTTCCGCGACGAAAACCGTATCGCTCTTTACGACGAGATCTATTCGCTGTTTGCGCTCAACGAACTCGACACGTACCGGTTCGCAGTAAGCTCGGCAGGCGCCGGCGGCATGGTGCAGATGATTCCGTGGGCTTACAACCTCCAGCGCACCCGCTATCCGGGCGTTGGCTTGATGCCTGACTTCGTCAACGGCATGCGCACCCACAGCAACGCGCTGCAAGCGATGCTGCTCTACATGAAAGACGTGTGGGCGGATCTCGAAGCGAACGAGGAAGTCCAGTATGCGTTGAGCTCGAAGCTCGCGACGAAGACTGAACTGATGGCCGCGGGTTACAACTCAAACGCCGCGAAGCTGCCGGGTTATCTCAAACGCGGCCGCGACAACTGGCGCAACCTGATCCCGCGCGAGACGCAGATGTATTTACAGATCTATAAGTCGTTTGACAGTCTCGTGCCGCTGCCGGCTCGAGCATCAACCGTCCGTCGTTAACACGGTTCTGTTCAAGTCAGCGTATTGCAGCTTGTACAACTTCCAGTAGAGTCCGCGCTCGGCAAGTAATTCCTGGTGCGTTCCCTGCTCCCGGATCTCGCCGTGATGCAGCACGATGATCCGGTCGGCGTTCTGAATCGTCGACAAGCGGTGCGCGACGACGATCGACGTCCGATCTCTCATCACACGCTCAATAGCGCGCTGAATAAGCTGCTCCGTCTCGGTATCGATCGAGCTGGTCGCTTCGTCGAGAATCAGCAGCGCCGGATCGAACGCGAGCGCGCGCGCGAACGAGATCAGTTGCTTCTGTCCGACCGAAAGTCCTGCCCCACGCTCGCGCACTTCCGCCTGATAATCGTCTTTCAAACGACGAATGAAGCTGTCTGCGTGCACCTCCTGCGCCGCCCAGCGCACGCGATCTGCGGTGATCTCCTGTCGCCCGAGGCGAATGTTTCCCTCGATCGTTCCACTAAAGAGAAACACTTCCTGCAACACGACGGCGAAGTTTTGTCGCAGCGCTTTCAGATCCCAATCGCGTAGATCGACGCCGTCGAGCAGTATTCGACCACGCTGAATGTCGTAGAAACGCATCAACAGGTTGGTGATCGTCGTCTTGCCTGAACCCGTATGACCGACGAGGGCGATCGACTGTCCGGGTTCGACGATGAACGAAACGTCTTTCAGCACCCAGTCTTCGTCGTTATAAGCGAACCACACGTTTTGAAACTCGATGCGTCCGCGTGCACGTTCCGACTTGAGCGGCTTTTCGGGTGTCGTGATCGCAACCGGCAGGTCGAGTGTTTTGAAGAGACGATGCGAGGCGACGACGGCGGCCTGCAGCACGTTGTACTTGTCAGACAGATCGCGAATCGGTTGGAACAGTGCCTGCGAATACTGGATGAACGCGACGAGCGCTCCGAGTGAAAGCGCGCCCTGCATCACCCGATAACCGCCGTACCATATGATCAGCGCAACACCGATTGCGCCGATTAAATCAACCAGCGGAAAGAAGACTGCGTAATAAAAGATCGTGTCGATGTTGGCGCGACGATATTCCTCGTTGATGCGGTCGAACGTGCGCAACGATTTAGCTTCCGCGTTGAAGATCTGCACCGTCTGCGCCCCGGCGAAGTGTTCCTGAAGAAAGGCATTGATCCGCGCGAGGCGTGTGCGGACGAGTTCGTAACCGCGTCGCGCGCCTTTGCGAAACCACGTCGTCGCCGCAAATAGCAGCGGCACGGTCAGCAGCGAGATCAGCGTCAGCTGCACGTCCATCCAAAGCATCACGACGATGATCGTCACGATTATCACCAGATCGCCGAGTAGGTCCGTGACGCCTTCGGTGAACAACTGGTTGAGCGCGTCGACGTCGCTCGTGAGCCGCGTCATGATGCGGCCGACTGGATTGCGGTCGTAGTAACCGACTTCCTGATGTTGCAGCTTCGCGTAGAGTTCTCGCCTGAGGTCGAACATCGTGTACTGTCCGACGGTGTTCACCAGGATCGATTGAAAGTACGACAACACGAGTCGCAGCACCTGCGTGCCGAGAAACAAAGCTACCAGCAGTCCAAGACCTTCCGTAGTTCCGGGTACGATGTACCAGTCGATGGCCCATTGCGTGAACTTTGGTTGCAGAGTGAGCAGCCAGTTCACGAGCAGAGTGAGCACGAGGGCGCCGACGAGAAAGCGCATGTACGGCTTCAAATAACCGAGCAGCCTGCGCGCGACCTGAAAGTCGTAGGTCTTCCCGATTGCCTCTTCTTCGTGAAACTGTTTTACCGCAGTCGACATTCTGTTTGTTGCCAATTTCCAATTGCCGATTGCCGATTTTCAAGCCCGTCTCCGTAATGGCCAATTGGCAATCGGCAATCACCAATCGGCAATATCCTTAGGTTGCAGCAAGTTCTTCTTCGAGCAGCTGTCGCTCGTAGAGATCCGCGTACGCGCCGTCGGGCGCGATTAGCTCCCGGTGAGTTCCCCGTACAATGATGCGTCCTTCGTCGAGCACGCAGATGACGTCCGCGTCACGCACCGTCGA
>JAICGQ010000288.1 GCA_025923035.1 Pyrinomonadaceae bacterium
ACTCTCAACAATCCCTCAGTCGCGACTTTCCGATGCCGATTACCCCCGGCTTCACAAGACCCATTAGCCGCGACTTTTAATGCCGATTACCCCCGGCTTCACAAGACCCATTAGCCGCGACTTTTAATGCCGATTACCCCCGGCTCTGCCGCCGGATGTGAGGCGGGGCTCTGCCCCGCCGTCAACCCTAAATTTCAAATTGGGCTTCGCCCCTGGTTCGGGCTCTGCCCTGACAAATGCTCGGGCAAAGCCCAAACAAGGGGCATAGCCCCAACTCCTAGGAAGACTCGCCGGCGGGGCGCAGCCCCGCCTCACATCCGGCGGCATAGCCGCTAACCGATCTGCTTGTTTTTCAACAGTGCCGACAATACCCGGCCTCGTTCGTAATCTGACTTGATCGATTCAACTGCTTTCAGAAACGCACTGCGCAGGCGAGTGTCGCCGGTGTAGACGTTTGACACCTCGACGAGAAACGTCGCCTTCTCGTAATCCGAATCGATTCCAGCGCCCGCATCAAGCAGCAGTCGCAATACTTCCTCGCTCTGATTCTTCGTCTTCACCAGCGCAGTCAACACACCACGACGCTCGTAATCCGAGCCAATACTCGCGACCGTCTGAAAGAAAATTTCTCGCAGCGTGGGATCGTCGAGATAAACAGCGGCCACTTTCTTTAGCACGCCTGCCTTTTCATAGTCGGAACCGATCGTTTTCGTTGAGGCTGCGATCAACGTCAGCACTGCTTTACTCGGAGTGCTCTGCTTCAACACAGCTTTGAGTACGCGACTGTGTTCGTAGTCTGATTTGATTGTCGCAACAGCATCGAAGAACGATTGAATCGCGGCTTCCTTGCCGGCCAGCATCGGCGCAACGCCGATCAGCAATTGCGCCTGTTCGTAATCGGAAGAGATGACGCGCGCCATCTGCTGCAAAACGTCGCGCAGTGCAACGGCGTCGAGGTTCGCTTGTTTGATCAGCGCCTGGTAGTAGATGCGTTTCGCGTAGTCACCTGAGATTTGATCGATCTCCGCGAGCACGCCCGGCACGCCTCGTTGGGCCAGGATCCGCTCAACCCGGCGGTCGGCATCGAAGCCGCCCTGGCGAACGGCATCGAGCACGAACTTAGCGAGCCACTGTCTCCTCGTCTCATCCAGCGGCTGCACTGTGCCGTTGACGTAGAAAGTACGCGTGATTTGCCCGGCTGCGTCTCGCCTGACTTCGTAACGCAGCGATTGGCTGTCGCGATGCTCCTCGATGATTACCCAACCACCTTCAGGGATAGTCTTGATATCGGTGTACTCGTCATTGAACTCAGGCTTGCCGCGGGTCTCAAAGCGACGCTTCAGCTTGTCGTCAACGTGCTCCCAGCGGATAGTGCTGAGCTTTTCGTCACTGCTCTTCTGCGCGTGAATTCCGATCAACGGCATCGAGAAGAGCAATGCCGCGCATGTAGTGAGCAGCCAGAGGATGCGAGGTTTGATCGAGTGGTTGAGCAACTTCATATTTAACTCCTCATCTGTTTTATCAGCCACAGATTTACACGGATGAACACGGATCTTTCTTATCTGTGTTTATCCGCGTAAATCCGCGGCTCATATTTATTGCTGGCCTGGACGTTGATCGTGACGCGTAAGCGACGTCCGATCAGTGCGCCGCCGTAAGTGATTCCAAAAGCAAGGCGATCGAGTTCGGTCGTGGCGCTGTAGTAAATAAACTCCTCGCCGTTTGGTGAACGGCTTCGGTCCATTTCGTTGACGGCAAGCGCGATCGGAACGCGCTTGTCTTTGATCGTTAGCTGGCCATCGAGATCGAGCGAATCGCGATCTCGCCCACGCCGAACGCTGGTGCTTTCGAATTTAATGTCGGGATACTTCTCGACATCGAAAAACTCCGGGCCCCTCATATGCTCATCACGGCTCTTGTTTCCGGTGTCGATACTGCGCGCTTTGATAGTCGCCGTAACCGACGAGCGGCTGACGTCGTCCTCATCCAGCACGATGACGCCTTCGAGCTCGGTAAAGCGGCCCTTCACGTTGTACCAAAGGTTCCGGATAACGAATTCGACAGTCGTATACGCCGGATCGAATTGCCACACGCGTTGATGGTCATGGACCATTACCAATCGGTCGTCTCCTCATTCGTATCTAAGTGCTTTCAACGGATCCACCTTCGTCGCTCTTCGCGCAGGCACGTAACACGCAATCAACGTCACGAGAAACAATCCAACCGACACGACGGCAAACGTCGCCGCGTCTGTCGCAGTCACTTCAAACAGCAACGTCGAGATGAGCCGCGTCAGTCCAAACGAAACCGCGAGTCCGGCTACAACTCCGATGATTCCGAGTATCACGCCTTTTTTAACTACCAGCTTGAGCACATCGAATCGCTGCGCGCCGAGCGCCATTCGCACTCCGATTTCATGAGTGCGCTGCAAAACGGAATACGACATCACGCCATAAATTCCGACCGCCGCCATCACGAGTGCGACAAATGAAAAGACGGTCAACAGCGACGCACTGAATCTCGATCTCGCGACCGAAGTCGATAGCAAACTCTCCATCGTGCTGACCTCGCCGATCGGCTGTTGCGGATCGAGCGTCCGAATCACGTTGCGCGCAGCCGGTGCAACAGCGTTGGCATCGGTTCCCGTGCGCAGCATCAACGTCATCCCCGGATAAACCAACTCGGGATGCGGCCAGTACGCCACCGGCTCAACCGCAACGTCGAGTCCGAGATGCTTGTGATCGCCAACGACGCCGATGATCTCTGTCGGCACGTTTTCTTCTTTCATGTAGATCGTGAGTCGCCTGCCGAGCGGATTCGCGCCGCCGAGGTTCTTGCGAACAAATTCTTCGTTCACCAGCACGACGTGCCGCATTTCAGTCGCTTCCTGCTCGGTAAAAAGACGGCCCTGCTTCAAAGGAATCTGCATCGCCTGGAAGTAGTTGGCGTCAGTGACGCAGATGCCGGTCTTTAGCTCCTGGCCCGGCGGTAACTTCTGGCCATCGACTTCGACCGTCGTGCCGGAATACACGCCCGTGAACGGAGGCGTATTGATAGCGCCGGCTGCTTCAACACCGGGAATCGTTTTCATCTGCTCGACGGCCTTTTTGAAGAAGTCGATCCGCTTCGGCTCACTGGCGTACCTCGTTGAAAGGCTGACGCGCATCGTTAGAAGGTTCTTTGCATTGAAACCAGGATCGACTGCCTGCAGACGATTTAAACTCTTAACCAGCAACCCGGCGCCGACGAGCAACACGAGCGCGAGCGCAACCTGGATCACTACAAACAGACTTCTGGCGTAATGGCCACCGGTAGAGCCGCCGATGTTCTTTCCACCTTCCTTCAATGAGCCGTGAAGATCGAAGCGAGTCGCCTCCAATGCCGGCACGAGTCCGAACACGATACCCGTGAGCACCGATAGGCCTAACGTGAACAACAGCACGGGCACACTGACGCCAACATTCCGCAAATCAATTAGTGCCGGGGGGCTCAGTGCGACCAGGGCCTTTGTTCCCCACCACGCGACCAGCACACCGAGCGTTCCACCAACGACAGAGAGCATCACGCTCTCGGTCAACAACTGTCGCGCGATGCGCCAACGACTCGCACCCAGCCCTGCGCGCACTGCGATCTCTTTTCTTCTCGAACTCGCGCGGGCCAATAACAGGTTGGCTACGTTCGCGCACGCGATCAGCAGTACAAACCCGACTGCGACCGACAAAATCAAAAGCGGCCTTCTAATCTCCCCGGTTACTTGTGTGCGCAAGGGAACGACGTTGACGCCCCAATTGGTATTGAACTCCGGATACTGCTGCGCGAGGCGCGCGCCAATCGTGTCCATTTCCTGCTTCGCCTGGTCCATCGGGACGCCGGGCTTGAGACGAGCGACGGCACTCGCGAACCTGCCGCGACGTCTGCGCAAGTCGTTCGTGATTTGGAAAGGCAACCAGATGTCGGCGGGCTTGCTCGCCTGTGTTCCTCTTTGAATGTGCCAGCCGAAACTCGGTGGCATCACGCCGATAATCGTGTTGGGCTGTTCGCCGAGTGTGATCTGGCGGCCGACGATCTGCTCGTCAGCGCCGAAGCGTCGCTGCCACAAACCGTAGCTGATCACAACGACGCGGGGTTGACCTTCGCGGCCATCGTCGCCGGTAAATGTGCGGCCGAGAAGCGGGTTCGTTCCGAGTACGGAAAAGAGATTTGTGGTGGCAAACTGTCCGGGCACTTCTTCGGGTTCGCCGTCCCCCGTGAGGTTGAAACTGCGATCGAAGAAGACGGCCATGTCAGTGAACACCTGGTTCTGTTCTTTCCAATCGGAGAAGTTGCCGAGGTTAATGACGTTCTGATCGGTGCGGCCGCCCTGCCTCTTTTCCCAGACCAGGACCAGCCGTTCAGCATCAGCATAAGGAAAACTGCGCAGCCACACCGCGTTGACTACGCTAAAGATCGCGGTGTTTGCGCCGATACCCAACGTGAGCACGAGCAGCGCGATGAACGTCATCATCGGGCTCTTCAAAAGCATTCGCAGACCAAAGCGAATATCAGCCAGCAGTGTTGTCATCTTCTGAACTCCTGGTTCTATTGCCAAGTTCCAATTGCCAATTGCCGATTTCTCGGTGCCGAAGTTCAGAAAATCGGCAATCGGCAATCGGCAATGATCCTACTCGCACCTCAACGCTTCCATCGGATCGACCTTCGTCGCGCGCCAGGCAGGGACGTAGCAAGCCAGCAACGCAACCGCCGCGAGCAGCACAGCCACGGCCGCAAACGTAAACGGATCTTTCGCCGTCACTCCAAACAACAGACTCGCGATCAGACGCGTTAACGCAAATGCACCTGCCAAACCGATCACCAGCCCCAAAACAATCAACAGCGATCCCTGTTTCACGATCATCAGCAACACGTCGCGCGACTGCGCCCCGAGCGCCAGTCGTATTCCGATCTCGTTCGTGCGCTGGGCCACCGAATAACTCATCACGCCGTACAAACCGACCACCGTCAGCACCAGCGCTACCGCGGCAAAGATCGAAAGCAACGTCGTGCTGAACCGCGGCGCAGCAACCGACGCCGACAAGTACTCCTCCATCGTTTTGACAGCAAACACCGGAATGTCCTGGTCCATCGCCGCTACTTGTTTCGTCGCCGCTGAAACCAGGCTGTGCGGATCGCCCGCCGTCTTCACTACCATCGCCATCTGGTCGAAAGGAACCTGCGTCTGCGGTACGTAATAGGCCGCTTTTGGCTCAGTGTCGAGAGTACGATTGCGGACATCACCCACCACACCGATGATTTCGCGCATGGTTGTCGTATCACCCTCGATGGTGTTGATGCCGGGTTTAATACGTTTGCCGATGGCGTCTTCGTTCGGAAAAAACTGTCGCGCCAGCGTCTCGGTGATGATGACGACTGGAGTTGATCCGTATCGATCGCGGTCGTCGAAGTCGCGGCCCTTGATTATGGGAATCCCCATCGCACGGAAATAGCCAACGCCCGTCGAGAAGAAATCGCCCGAAGGATGATCCTTCGGAGCCATCGGCCGGCCTTCGATCTCGAAGGAAATACTGAAACGATCCCCGCTCAGCGGCAGTGGCAGTACCGAACTCGCTGATTGCACGCCGGGCGTCGACTCGAGCCGAGACTTCAAATCGATGAAGAATTGGCTCTGCTTTGCATAGTTGTATTTGACTTCCGGCAGGCCGACGTTGAAGGTCAGAACGTTCTGCGGCTCCAAACCGCTGTTGACTTTCTGTAAACGCCAGAGACTCTGAATCAACAGTCCCGCGCCTACGAGCAGCACGACCGCGATTGCGAGCTCGCTTACTACCAGCACGTTGCGGACCTTGTTGCGCCGCGCACCCTCACTCGTGCCGCGTCCGCCTTCCTTCAGCGCGTCAACCAGCTCACTCTTCGAGGAATGAACCGCGGGCGCCAATCCAAAGATCACTCCGGTTAGCACGGACACGCCGAGAGTAAATCCAAGGACGCGCATGTCGATTCCAACCTGGACCGCGCGTGGAATGTCGTCCTTGCCGAGTGCGATCAGGAGATCGGACCACCACACTGCCAGCAGAAGTCCGACTGCTCCACCCAGTAACGACAGCAACACACTCTCAGTCAGCAACTGCCGGATCACGCGCACGCGGCTCGCGCCCATCGCCGCGCGAATCGCCATCTCTTTGTGACGGCTCGTAGCGCGCGCGAGCAGAAGGTTCGCGACGTTTGCACAAGCGATCAGCAACACGCAGGCTACGGCGCCGAGAAGAATGAACAACGTGGGACGAACATCTCCGACCAACGCTGAAAGAGCAGAATCTACGCGCAAGCCCCGGCGTGTATTTGTGTCCGGATACTGTTGCTCGAGACGCGAAGCTATCGTAGTGAGATCAGCCTGCGCTTGTTCCAGGGTAACTCCCGGTTTGAGACGTCCGATCACGCGAAGGAAGTGCGCGCCGCGTTGTGTAGTGACCGGTGTTTTTCCGGAAGCATCACCGGCGATCGTGGTCCATAGCTCGACCGGCTCGTTCTGAATCGGAAACTCGAAACCCGCGGGCATGACGCCGACAACCGTATAACGGACGCCGTTGAGAGTGATTGCCTGGTTGAGTAT
>JAICGQ010000289.1 GCA_025923035.1 Pyrinomonadaceae bacterium
CCGCGTCGCACGTCGCGCCGAGATGCGCGATCGCACGATTCTCGTCGGCGTCGCCACCGGTTCAGTCGCGGATGCAGAAGAGTCGATGGCCGAACTCGCGGAACTCGCAAACTCCGCCGGCGTGGTCGTTCAGGACCAGATTATTCAACGTCGATCTGCTATCGATCCAAGAACCCTGCTCGGTCGCGGCAAACTCGACGAACTGATCATTCGCGCATTACAACTCGGCGCCGACATGCTCGTCTTTGACAGCGAACTCTCGCCCGCACAGGTGCGCTCGTTGTCAGAAGCTACCGACCTCAAGATCATCGACCGTTCGCAGTTGATTCTCGACATCTTCGCGCAGCGCGCACAGTCGCGAGAAGGAAAGATCCAGGTCGAACTGGCCCAACTCAAATACCTCTTGCCGCGATTGATCGCCGGTCAGGATTCGGCGTTCTCGCGGCTGGCTGGCGGCATCGGCGGAAGAGGTCCCGGTGAAACCAAACTCGAAACCGACAGACGCCGCGTTCGCGATCGCATCAATCGTCTCGAACGCGAGATCGAAACGCAGCGACAACGACGACAAGAGCGGCGCAAGGGACGAACACGACAGGGCCTGCCGATCATCTCCATCGTCGGTTACACAAACGCCGGTAAATCGACGTTGCTGAACGCCCTGACACAAAGCGCCGTGCATGCCGAGCAGCGCATGTTCGCCACGCTTGATCCAACTTCGCGCCGGCTTCGTTTACCACGCGAGCAGGAAGTGATCATCAACGACACGGTCGGATTCATCCGTGCGTTGCCGCCCGATTTGCTTTCCGCATTTCGGGCCACGCTGGAAGAGATTGGCGACAGTAATCTCCTGATTCACGCGGTAGACATTTCGAACCCTCGCTGGCTACAACAGATTCAGTCAGTTAAACGAATCCTCTCAGAACTCAAGCTGTCAGATATTCCTTCGATTCTGGCGCTTAATAAAGCCGACCTGGTGGAGCCTGAAGTTTTGGAAGGCGCAGTGCGCCAGGCACGGCAAATGGACAGTGGTGAGACCGTGGTGATTTCGGCCATCAAACCCGCCACTCTCGGTGTTCTACTAGAGAAAGCGGGAGCGGTATTGGCGCGAAATCTAAACGCTCAACCGGAAACTGATGGCGAGCGCCGATCCGAGGCTTTGTCTCGCATCGCATAAATGGGACTTCGTCCACGCTTCAAATCTCCTTTAAGTCAGACGCGCGATAAGCTGATCGCCTACGCACTGCGTCCGCTGATGACACTTCCGCGCCGCACACGCTATGGCATGGCGTGCAGCGTGCTGGTTGTGGCGACAACGCTTCTCCTGCTCAACCCGCATTCGTCGAGTCTTAACGAGAATTACGAAGAGGGCGATGTTCTGGCACGTACGATCGTCGTCCCGTCAGACATCACCGCCATCGACACGCCGGCAACCGAGCAACGTAAAGCCGCAGCGCGAGATAAAACGCGGCCAGTCTTCAATTTCGACTCGAGCCGGACTGAGACGTCGGCGCAGAGTTTTATCGAGGGTTGGGACGAACTGAAAGCGAAGGTCGCACCTAACCAGGAGATTAGCGAAGTTGAAAAGGAGCGCCTGGCGTCGATTATTCGCAGCGTCGGGGAAGGTTATATCTACGACGACGCCGACGCGCAGCGACTGCAAGGCGACTTCGTCCTCAACGACGTGAGAGATCCGTCGGCGCAGTTGCCACGCACGAGAATGGTCCCGCTGACAACTGCTCGCCGCACTCTCGAGATGCGGATAACAAATCTCAGCGGCTGGACCGCGGAGCAAAAATCGATTCTCGCGTCGTCTTTATCACAGCTTATCAAGCCGAACGTCGTGCTGGACCAACCCCGGACAACCGAGGCCCGCGAAACAGCGGCGAGCCAGGTGCCGCCCGTCATCATTTCGCTGAAACGAGGACAGTTCATCGCGCGTGAAGGCGACACGGTTACACCCGAGATCCTCGCGCAGCTCGCTGCCATCAGAAGCACCGGACACGCCGGCCGGCCGTTGAACAATTTCCTCGGCTTGCTGTTTATCGTGATCGCCGTCTACTGGGCCGCCTGGAAGTTTGCGGAACACCGCAGCGGCGGCAGCGCTCTCAGTTTGAGCAGGCACAAGGCTTTTGCACTGGTTGGTTCGGCGATCCTGGTCCAGACAGCGTTGATGAAGATCGGCTTTATCTTCGGCGAGAGTGTCGCTTCGCGGATGCAACCGCCGTTCAACGATCCGGTCCTTTGGAACTTTGCGATCCCGTTTGCCGCGGCCGCGCTGCTGGTTGCGATGCTCGTCGATACACAACTCGCTTTCCTGACCGGAATGATCACGGCTTTGTTCGCGGGCCTGCTGGCGCCAACGGGAATGCAGACGGCGCTGTTCGCGATGATCTCCTGTTCGGCGGCGGTTTACGGTACGGGCCGATATCGCGAGCGGCAGTCGGTGACGCTCGCCGGTTTGCTGGTCGGTGGCGTGAACGTCGTGATGGCGATAGCCCTAATCGCCTATTCACAACAACCGATGACGTGGCGAACGATGCTGATGGCGATCGGCAGTGGCATCGCAGGTGGACTGTTGACGGCCGTGTTTGCCGCCGGTGGTTTGCCGATCAACGAGTCGATGTTCGGTATTCTGACAGACGTCAAACTTCTCGAACTGTCGAACGCCGACCTGCCCGTGTTGGGCCAACTCGCACTGCGTGCCCCGGGAACGAATCAACACTCGCACGCTGTCGGACAACTGGCCGAGGACGCATGTCGCGCCGTCGGCGCCAATCCATTGCTCGCGCGCATCGGTGCGCTTTATCACGACATCGGCAAACTCGCCGCGCCGGAGTATTTCGTCGAGAACCAGCAAGGGGTTAATCCGCACGATCGTCTGCGGCCGTACCAGAGCGCCAAGATCATTACCAGTCACGTAACGTACGGCGCGCGACTCGCAAAAGAAATCGGCCTGCCGCAAAAGATCGCCGATTTCATCCCGCAGCATCACGGCACCAGAACGCTCCACTACTTCCTTCGCAAAGCGCAGGCGCAGGCCAAGCCAAACGAAGAGATCGACGAAGCAGACTTCCGCTATCCGGGTCCAAAACCGCAGTTCAAAGAAGCGGCGATCATGATGCTGGCCGACTCGTGCGAAGCTGCGGCTCGTTCGCTCGCGCGTCCCGATCCGGAAAACATTCGCGCGATCGTTATCAAGATCGTCGATGCCATCATCAGCGACGGACAACTCGACGAGTGCGATATCACGTTGCAGGAGTTGACGACCATCCGCGAGGCGATGATCAGCGCGCTAACCGCGATCTACCACGCTCGTATCGACTACCCCGGTTTCAATCCCCCACCCACTGGCCCAATGCCGCACTTGCCCGCAGGCGACATCGACAGCGAAGAGCGCGGCGTCAGTTACAGCAAACCTTCCGACATTCCCATCAGCCTCGGCGGCGAAGTGGAAGACGAAGCCCTCCCGCGCAAAGTCGGCAACCGCTAATCGCTAAAATTCAGGTCGCAGTTTGGAGTAGGTGGTGCGGAGATCTTCCGGGAGGACGCGGGTCTCGCCAACGGTGGTCATGAAGTTTGTATCGCCCGACCAGCGGGGCAACAGGTGAATGTGAATGTGATCCGCGACGCCCGCGCCGGCGGCAGCTCCGAGATTCATGCCGAGATTGAAACCGGCCGGTGAATAAACCTCACGCAGCGCCGTCTGCGCGCGTTTCGTCAGGTCCATCATCTCATCGGTGATCTCTTTCGGCGTCGAGTCAAACTCCGCGGTGTGCAGGTAAGGCACGATCATCAGATGTCCGCTGATGTAAGGATAAAGATTGAGTAGGACGAACGCGTGCCGGCCGCGATGCAGAACCAGGTTCTCCTCGTCGCGCTCGGAATCGGTTGCGATCCGGCAGAAGACACACTCGCCACCCTGTGAATCAACCCCGGACGCAATGTATCGGGCACGCCAGGGGCTCCACAATCTGTCCAATCTAGAACACCTCGATTGTCGACGACTTAAAGGATGGGTGGCTGACGGTTCTCTTCTCCGAGCGACCGCGACGCGCTCGGCGCCGAGGCTCGGGATCCGTTATCGTCGTTGATGAGTTCTTTCAGTTCCTTGCCCGGTTTGAAATAGGGCACGCGTTTAGCGGGAATGCTGACAGGATCGCCGGTCTTCGGATTTCTGCCCCGGCGCGCCCCACGTTCGCGCACACGAAAGCTGCCGAAGCCGCGCAACTCGATCTTCTCGCCCTGGTTCAGTGTGTCAATGATGCTTTCAAAGACAATTTCGACTAAACGCTCCGCGTCTTTCTTGGTTAGTTCTGCGGCCCGCGCGACGTCTTCGACGAGTTCTGCTTTTGTCATGCATCACCTCGATTTTTAAACAAAGAAGTCTTAATTAACGTCTTGATAATGGCGAGGTTAAGTTAACTGTACACTACCAGAAACGGAATGCGTCGGGCAAGACTCTGCCGCACAAGAGTTACACGCATTGATTGGGCCAGGAACCAGTTACTCGTCACCGGTATCGGGCTTGCTAAGTCCGAAATCCGCGAGTTCACCCAGTGAGGCCATTCCGCCGCCCGCTTCTGAAGAATAGATCTTCGTATCGATGATCGGTTCGTCCTTGCCCACCGCACGGGCGGAAAGACCGATTTTCTTCGTGTCGGGATCGATGCGCAGGATCTTGAAATCCATCTCCTGTCCCAGTTGCACTACGTCCTCGGGCTTGGCAATTCGTTCCTCCGAAAGCTCGGAGATATGACAAAGGCCTTCGAGATTGTCGTCGAGCTCGATGAAAGCGCCGAAGTTTGCGAACCGCGCGACTTTACCGTGCACCACGTCGCCGGGTTTGTGTTCGTTAGTGAACTTCTCCCAGGCGTTTGGTTCGAGGTCTTTGATTGACAACGACAGGCGACGATTGTCGCTATCGATGCTGGTGATGACCGCATCGATCTCCTGGCCCTTCTTGAGCACTTCGCTCGGATGCTTGATGCGTCGCGACCACGAGATGTCCGAAACGTGCACCAGTCCGTCAACCCCGTCTTCGATCTCGATGAAGGCGCCGAAGTCAGTCAGGTTTCTGACGCGGCCGTGGACGCGCGTGCCGACGTGATAACGCTCGTGCAACGTCTGCCACGGGTTCTCCTGCACCTGCTTCATGCCGAGACTGATCCGACGCGCACGCGGGTCGACGCTGAGCACTTCCACTTCCACGCTGTCGCCCGGGTTCACGACCTTGCTCGGGTGCTTGACGCGCTTGGACCAGCTCATCTCGGAAACGTGGACCAATCCTTCAACGCCGTTTTCGAGTTCCACGAAAGCGCCGTAGTCGGCCACGCTCGCGACCTTACCATTCACGCGGCTGCCGACCGGGAACCGTTCTTCAACACTGGACCATGGATCCGGCAGTAGTTGCTTGTAACCAAGCGAGACGCGCTCGCGTTCGCGATCGAACTTGAGCACCTTGACCTGAATGTTATCGCCAACTCTGAACAACTCATTTGGGTTCTGCAGGCGTCCCCACGACATGTCCGTCACGTGCAGCAAGCCGTCGACGCCGCCGAGATCCACAAATGCACCGTAGTCGGTAAGGTTCTTAATCTGACCTTCGACCACGATGTCTTCTTCAATTTGCTGAAGCGTTTGATCTTTACGTCCGGTGTTCTCCTGTTCGATCACAGCCTTGCGCGACAGGACCACGTTCGAGCGTTTGCGGTTGAGCTTGATGACCTTCGCTTCGATTATCTGGTTGCGCAGACTGTCGAGATTGCGCACCGGGCGAACGTCGACTTGCGAACCGGGCAGGAACGCTGCGATGCCGTCGATGTCCACACGCAAGCCGCCCTTGATGCGATCGATGACACGTCCCTTGACGCTCGAGCCGTCGCGATAAGCCTTCTCGAGGTCGTCCCACGCTTTCATGCGCACTGCGTCGGCGCGCGAAAGGACCGGTAGACCATCGGCGGTCTCCATGCTCTTCACGAGCACTTCGACTTCATCGCCGGCTTTGACGGTTAGCTGGCCGTTCTCAGTAAACTCGGCGGGGTTTACGATCCCTTCCGACTTGTAGCCGAAATCGATCACTACGCCGCGTTCGCTCAAGCCGACGACGGTGCCGCGAACGACTTCGCCTTCTTCAAGAGTTGCTTGCTCTTGTTCGAACTGATCGAGAAGTTGCCCGAAATCGACGTCGCCGCCGGCGCGCGATTCATCGGTATCATCAACATCGGGGGTGTGGGTTGCGGGTGCGGGTTGAGAAGCCATGACGTTCTGTTGCGGCGCAGTTTGCGACTCGCCGGAGGTTGAATTGTTAGCCTCGCTGTTGTTCAGCTTGGGTTGTTCACTAGACATGAATACTCCTGTAGTTCCCGATAACTCCTGAGCGCGTGCAAGATCATATCGCGCTTCACTGAACCGGAACAATCAGCGCAGGTCTTCGCTGAATGCCGGACAGTGTCCAGCGGCGTTTTGTGATTGACCTTGGCGTTGTCGGGATTTGAAGCTGGCGAGGAAGCGAGCCGTTTGGATTTGGAAATGTCAGTTTAATCTGTTTCGATACCGCCCTGCCGTAATTACCCCGCTTGGTCCGACAAACACCC
>JAICGQ010000290.1 GCA_025923035.1 Pyrinomonadaceae bacterium
CCAGCAGCAGCGTCGTGCCGTTTGGATTCGCGTCGAGCCAGCGCTCGAAAGCGACCTGTTCGAAGTGTTTCGGTTTTCCGGTGCGTGGATCGATCTCGGGCTGGTCCATGTACTCGATGTACGCCTGTTGCCAGTAATGCGCTTCCGTACCGACGGCGGGAATGTCGAGACGATGCGCGGCTTCCATGTTTGAAGTGTCGTTAAAGCCGCCGATAAACGCGTAGACGGCGATGTCGACGGCGCGTTCGATATCGCCGTTGCGACGCAACGAGAAGTCGGAAAGCCAGCGATGATCGCCGGCGGCCATGCGAAACTGCATCGCCGTGCTCGCCGTCGTCATCGGCAGATCAAAAGCGTGCTCAAACTTGATTTCCTGCGCCTGCGTCAGTCCGAACGCTCCGCGAATGTCGGCAAACGGTTCCTGCGCGAACACGATCGTGCCCGGTCGCACAGTGCGGATCGCGCCGACGAACTGAATGTCTTCGATTGCTTTCGCGAAGTTGTGCAAACCGCCGCGGTCCTGTTCGAGAAAGCGAAGGCGCGGACGATCGATCTGGCTGTCGACGAGAAGACGCACCAGGCGTTCGTGACCGAGGCAAGGCGCGAAGGGGAGCTTTCGCTGTGTGACGTAGAACGTTGCTTCGGCATCACTGAGGCGTCCGTCACGCAGGCGCGTGACGTCTTTGAACGACGCGTCGCCCATGGCGGCGTGGTAACGATCGATATTGAGCGTTCCCATTAGTTGTCGCCGTTGACGATCTGTGCTCCTGCCGCTTTCATTTCTTCAATCGCTCGTTCGCCGTCGCCGGGATTCAATTCGACTGCGCGCATAGCGTTCTGCAACGCTTTCACTTTAAATCCGTGTTTACGCGCATCGAGAACTGTGTTTTTCACACAGTAATCAGTCGCAAGCCCGCCGACCAGCACTTCCTCAACACCTTCCTTGCGAAGCTTCGAAACGAGATCGGTTTCATCGAAGGCTGAGTAGCAGTCAGTGTCGCCGAGACCTTTCGAGATGACGTGGATGCGTGGATCGTCTTTTAATTGTGGATGAAACTCGGCGCCGTGTGTGTTTTGCACGCAGTGAACGGGCCAGGTCCCGCCGTGCTTCTGGAAGTGTTTTGTTTCCGGCGGATGCCAGTCGCGGCTTTTGTAGACAGGATCGCCGCGCTCCAGAAATTCGTCGATCAATTCATTCAACGGGGCGACAACCTCGTCGCCGTGGGCCACAGCCAACGTCCCCCCGGGACAAAAATCGTTTTGCACATCGACAACGATTAACGCTTGTTTCGATTGTGTTGACATCACGAATTTGGCCCCCTCGTTTTCGGAGACGATGTTACACTGCTTACTCCCACTCTAAAAGCAAGGTCGGCATCATGAAGCGCATGGAATTTCATCTCGGTCCACTCGCAGACAGCTTGAACAACGCCGTTCGCGACGCGGAACAAGCCAAGGTCGCCAAACGCATCTGGCGGAAAGACGCTTCGCTCTGGAAAACAGACGAAGCGAGTCACAAGCAGATTCGCAATTCGCTCGGGTGGTTGACTGTTCCAGATGAAATGATCGGCGTAGCCGGCGAGCTGGTCGAGTTTGCCGAGATGATCCGGGCGCGCGGTTTCCGGTACGTAATGGTGTGCGGCATGGGCGGTTCGTCGTTGTGTCCGGAAGTACTCGCGCGGACCTTTGGCCGGCAAGGTTTGTTTCCGGAGTTGCTCGTGCTCGACTCCACCGATCCCGACGTGATCGCACGCTACCACGATCAGATCGATATCGATCACACACTCTTCGTCATCGCTTCAAAATCAGGAACGACAACCGAGCCCACTGTCTTTTACAAATACTGGTACGACGAAGTCGGTAAACGACGTGCGAACCCGGGCGAGAACTTCATCGCCATCACCGATCCTGGTTCACCGCTGGTAGAAACCGCCGCCGAACTCGGTTTTCAACGAACGTTTCTAAACCAGGCTGACATCGGTGGACGTTATTCGGCGCTTTCGTATTTCGGCATGGTGCCCGCGGCGCTGATGGGAATCGACATCCGCAAGCTGCTCGAGCGCGCGAAGGAGGCCGAGCAATCGTGCTCACCCCTGATGCCCGTCGAATCGAATGTCGCGTTAAAACTGGGAACGATTCTCGGTGAATGCGCGAATGCCGGACGCGACAAACTCACGCTGATCATCGATCCGCACCTCGAAACACTAGGTCTGTGGATCGAACAACTAATCGCCGAGAGCACCGGCAAGGAAGGAAAGGGAATACTTCCCGTAAACGGCGAACCGTTAGGTGAACCGTCAGCATACGGCGACGATCGCGTGTTCGTGGCAATCTCGATTGGAGTTATTCCGCAGGAGACAAACGCCGCGCTGGGGGCGTTGGCTAATGCCGGGCATCCGATCGTCAACCGTCAACTGGACGACGTTTACGATCTCGGCGCCGAGTTTTTCATCTGGGAGTTTGCGACGGCGTCCGCGGGTTGGCGACTCGGTATCAATCCGTTCGATCAGCCGAACGTGCAGGAAGCAAAAGATGCGACGCGCGAGTTGTTGAGTGAGTTTGCGAACTCCGGCGAGCTGCCTGACGATCAGAAACTCGCCGATGACGATGCAGTAGATTCTCAACTCCAGACAATCAAAGCAGGCGACTACGTTGCATTCCTGAACTACATCGAAGAGCTACCCGAGATCGATCGCCAGCTTCAGGAGATCAGAACTGCTGTGCGCGACCGTACGAAGTGTGCGACGACGCTTGGTTATGGACCGCGTTTCCTGCATTCAACCGGACAGCTTCATAAGGGTGGTCCAAACACCGGCGTTTTTTTTCAGATTCAGTCCACCGATAAGTGCGACTTTCCTGTTCCCGGCGAGCCCTATACCTTCAGCATTCTGAAACAAGCGCAGGCGCTGGGCGACTATCGCGCGCTAACAAGTCGCGGCCGTCGCGTCGTCCGAATAGACCTTGGAGACAACCCTCCCACCTCCCTGGATCATCTTCAGGAAGTCATATTGAACGCGTTGAAGTAGTACGATTTTCGCCTCAACCGCACAGTAGTCGTACGCTGCTGGAAACAACATTGTAATGATTGTTTGCTACATACAAGGACTTCCCCCGGTGCATCCATTCTTTCGATGAGGCATACGACTTGCCGTTCGGAAGTTAATTACTCGCTTCCAAGGACCCTGCCAGTTTGGAGGAGGAGCCGTTCGCCATGAAGTTTATCGAGAAGTTTTTTAGAAACGGTCTCGCTATAGACCTGGGGACTGTCAACACACTCATCTATCACCCGAGCCGCGGGTTACTCGTAAATCAGCCATCTGTCGTAGCAATCGATCGTTACGACGGCCAAGTTGTCTCAGTGGGGCATAAAGCCGCACGACTGTTGGGCCGCGAGCCACGCGGCATCGAAGTCCACCGACCAATCCGCTGCGGCACGATTTTCAATTTCGAAGTCACGCAGAAGATGTTGCGTTCGTTCGTCGGCAGCGTTACCGAGGGTTATCGACGTGGTCACTACGTCGTGGGAATTCCTGGCTCGGCGACGGCGGTTGAACAGCGTTCGGTTCGCGATGCAGCTCGCGACGCGGGCGGTAGTCGCATCGATCTCGTCGATGAAGGATTGGCAGCCGGACTCGGCGCTGGTCTTTCAATAGACGACGAGCGCGCGCATCTGGTCGTTGACATCGGTGGCGGCACGACAAATATCGCGATCATCGCATCGGGCGGAGTAGTTTCTTCCGTCAGTCTGACTGCGGCGGGTAACGCGATGGATGAAAGCATTCGCGATTACGTTCGTTCGAACTACTGTTTGCAGATCGGCGAGTACACTGCCGAAGCGCTCAAGAAAGAACTCGGCGCGCTGAGCGATCAGGATGTTCGTGGTGACGAACGAAAAGTGCAGATCGTCGGCAAACAGTTGAGCGATGGTTCGGCATGCGCGGTGGACATCACGGCCGAGGAAGTGCGCGAAGCGTTGGAGCCGGTGCTGATGGAGATCGTTGCCGGAATCAAACGCGTGCTTGAGGAAGCGCAACCGGAAGCCGTCGGCGATATCTACTACTCAGGAATGATTCTCACTGGCGGCGGATCGTTGTTAAAGGGAATCAAGGAACGGCTGCAATCTGAATTGAAGCTGCGGGCGACAATGCCTGAGGACCCGATCACGACGGTGGTGATGGGCGCCGGACTGTTATTGTCGGAACCCAATCACCTGCATCGTTGCGCGATCCGCCAGAACCTGCCTGTGTGGCAGGAAGCAGAAGAGCTTGTTGTTAGTTGGTAGCGCTCTTTCCGCGTTAAAGTGTAATGGTGATTCCGCCTTCTTCGGGAATCAATTGCGGCAACGGCAGGCCGTCGTTGCAATTGATTCCGGGGTTCCTGACAAACAGCGGCGTCACGCGGTCCGCGAAGAACGGCATGGGGGAGAGGGCTCCGTCGATCGCGCCGAAAACTACATTCGAATTTCTCGGAAAAGCTGAATTGGTTGTTTCCACGACCTTGCCTGACATCACTGCTTCCGAGCCCACGATCTTTACGCAGTTAAGCTTCACGGTCACCGACGTTTGATTGTTTAGATTGTCAAACACTGCGGTGCCCTTGCCGCTGGTGCTGCTGCTGCTGGTAGCGGTGGCATCGAAAGAGAAAGCAAACTCCTCTTGTTGAAACACAAACGAGCCCGAGCCGGAAGCTGACGAAACAAAAGCGAGCGGCGCAGCTCGTTGAGTTGTAGTAGCGAGTGTAGCGATCAGAAAAACAACGAGGAGCGTGAAGACGGTTCTGGCGTTCATAGGTTCTCCCACGTGTTCGAGGACGTGCTACGCCCCGATAAACTTCGGACGTTGCGCTGGACTGAGCGCGTCAGAATCAGGAGCCAGCGTGTGAGTGGCTTGACGCAAGGCGCACACTATTCCAAACGGGCGCTTGCGTCAAGGTAAGGTGGGCCAATTTCACACTGATTTCAGCAGTTCACGTAGCCGAGTAACCAGAAGACAATGATGAAAATCAGAATGGTTGAGATACATCCGCCGCCAAACTTCCAGGCGGCCGCGCCGGCGAGTATGCCTCTGAGTGGACCTTCCATGTAGAACCCTCCATTGCTCGATATCAGAACAGCAAAACTTGTCACTCTATGAGTCGGCAATATCAATGCCAATGCGGCTCATTTACGTCTGAGAAATCTAAGCAGCGCGCGTTCAGCTTTGTGTAATCCATATCCGCGAAAGCTGACTAGATCGTCGAGCTTGGTTGAACAGTGATCGATAATTCGTCCCTTTTCGAACGAATGAATGATCTCCGGGCAGACGTACGAGCTGCGACATACCGCGGGTGTGTTGCCGAGCACTTCTGCGGTCTCTTTGATTGCTGCGACGATCTTCTTCTTGATTCCCGTAACACTCGCCGGTACGGGCACGTCGGTTCCGTTACGCGCGAGCGCGCACGCGCAAACGAGCGTTCCGGCCCAGGTGCGAAAGTCTTTCGCACTGAAACTCTCGCCCATCACTTCCTTGATGTAGTCGTTGACGTGCTGCCGCGTTACCGGGACGACCTCGCCGCTCCCATTCTGAAACTTGAAGACATTCAAGCCCGGCAGTTTCAACGTCGCGCGAATAACGCGCGCCACCTGCCGGTCGCGCAGTTGGCGTTGCTGTCGGACGCCTGATTTACCCGGGAAATCAAACTCGATCAGATCGCCCTTCACCGTAACGTGTTTACGACGCAACGTCGCAATTCCGTAACTGCCGTTCTCGCTGGCGTACACCTCGCTTCCAGGTCGCATGTAACACGTGGAGAGAATTCTCAGCACCGCGGCGAGCACTCGTTCCCGACCGAGTCCCGTTTGGCGCAAGTGTCGCCGGATCGTCGCGCGCATCTTCGGCAGCGCGAGTGCGAACTTGGTTATGCGTTGAAACTTTCGCAGCTCCTGAAGCTTTGTATGGTTCTCGTGATAGAGGTACTGCCAGCGTCCCGCCGCGTCGCGACCGACCGCCTGCACCCGTCCTTTAGCTGCTGGATTGATCGCGACATCAACCCACGCGGGTGGGATCTTGAGCTTATCGATTCGTTCGAGGTCGGCTTTCGTCAGGCGGCCGTTCTGTGACTCGTAACGAAAGCCGCGTTTCGGACTGCCTAGTCGTCGTATGCCGATAGTTTGCAGCCGGTCGAGTTTAGTCATCGAACAAACGAGATTCGGTTATTTCCGCTTCGTGTCGCCACGATCACCCTGACCCGGCGGAACTTTCGTCTTTGCCTGTTGCTTGCGATCGGTTGCCAGCGAGCGACCGACATCGACGACGCCGTCGAATTGTCCCTTCTCGTCGCGTCGGACGAAGCGCTTGTCCTTGCCTGTATCAATTAATTCGCGATTACCCTTCGTTGCCTTCTTCGGCATTGCCGATTCCCCCTTGAGTGTAGGTTTCCTGTACAGCCAACCACTGCGGTTGTTTAGTTCCGAAGCATCCGGAACGCTGAATCGCACCCGTTTGTACTCAGGCGCAAGCGCGATGCCATCGTTAATTACTAGTTACATTGTGATTTATCCGTGTGCAGGTCATTTGCCGTA
>JAICGQ010000291.1 GCA_025923035.1 Pyrinomonadaceae bacterium
AACGCGTCGCCTGGTCCAACCCGCATCGTGATCGATTCACCGGGTTTCAAGCGAATGGAGCACACGATGGATCTCGCCGCTCTGCAACCGGGAGTGGTCGGAACCACTCTCCAGGTCGGCCAGATAAATGAAGTAGTGAGCGTGACGGGCGCCAGAAACAACCTGATGACGATCGACGGCGTGAGAAAAATCGAAGAACAAGCAAGGCAATCACGCGCTTTGCAACTCCAGATGCCGTCAGCCAACGTCACCAACTTACAGAAACGCGTCGCGGGAATTCTTCCGGTTCGGATCGACGTGCCGAAGAGTGGCCGTTCTTATCGCTTCGTCCGCACACTGGTGATGGACGAAGAGACGCGGATCTCGTTCAACTACAAAGTGAAATGACGTCTTTAAGTCGAGGAGTGGCCGTACCAGAGCACGGCGAGGTAGTGACAGACGGTGCCGGCCATCACGAACAGGTGCCAGATGAAGTGGTTGTAACGGATGCGATGGGCCGCGAAGAATGCGAGGCCGCCTGAATAAGCGACGCCGCCTGCGAGAATGAGAAGTATTCCGGGCAGCGGAACGAGCGTCAGGATCGGTTTCACAGCAACGATGGCCAACCAACCCATCACGACGTAGAGCACGATCGATAACCACCAGTGGCGGTGACCAGCGATGATTTTCATCGTGATCCCCGCCACTGCCAGCACCCAAACGATCGTCAGCAACGTCCAGCCCCATGGGCCACGCAATACACCGAGCGTGAACGGCGTGTACGATCCGGCGATCAATAAAAAAATTGCGCAGTGGTCCACCTTGCGGAAGAACTGCTTCGCCCGCTCGTGCCTTAGCGAGTGGTAAAGCGTCGACGCGAGATACAGCAGAACGATCGAAACGCCAAACACAACCACGCCGATCGTAAATCTCGTGTTACCCAGCTCCGCCGCCGACAAAATCAACACCGGCATCGCCGCAAGAGCAAGCACCAGCGCCAAGCCGTGACTGATACTGTTCGCAATCTCTTCACGCAAGTGAATCGGACGCGGTTGGTTTAAATTTGGATCAGCGTTTTCCATTTACTAGTTCAGAACTACGACCTTCCACTTGAACCTCGCGAGACCTCTGGCGAATCAAACATTACGGTGCAGCAGTAAAACCCTTCAACGGATTGCCGTAAAACGCGTCCGTTTGCCACGCCGTCTTGTTCCACATGCCATCCTGATCGCCGATTATCGTGACCGGAACAATCACGCGATCGTTGCCGAGCTGATTGCTCGTGGCGATGCCGTTGTCAAACTTTCCACCCGGCTGCACAGTGAACTTGATCGATCGCGCAAGCTTGTTGTTCCACAGCAACTTCATTTCGTACTCACCCGGATTCGCCGCGAGCGTGAACAGGTCCTTGGTCGTATCGTCACCTGTCGTGTTGCTGCCCTTGATGTTGTAAAAATCGCACTCAATGCGCGCCCATTTTGCTTTCTGCGGCAAAGCATCCTCGACGAAATGCGTGGGATTGATCTCGACTTCCACATCACATCTGGCCGTGCCTACTTCGGTGCCGTCGAGAAACTTTTTGCCGACTTCCTTGCCCTGGTAAAAGAGGTGTGGATCAAACTTGTAAGCATCGCCCCGAACCCAGAAGGCTACGTGAAAGTCTGGCAGTTTCCAACCGAAGACATCGCTGGCGGTCAGGTAAACGTAGCCGATGGGAAGGTTCCAATCGTGGTCCACGTAATAGACAAACTTTTGCGCTGCCTTCGGCCCAACTTCGTTCGTCTTGGCTTTAGCAACCTTCATCTTTCCGGTGAACAACGTCGAGTCTGTTCCCTGAAGTTCGTTGCGCATCTTGATCGTGAACGTGACCGGGCCGGTGTAAAGGCTGCCTTGCGCTTCCGGAATCTGGCGGCCGCCGCATTCGGTCTTCCACCAGTAGCCTTTTTCAATGTTGCCGGTATCGCAATCAAACTTCACCCACGGTCCGGTCGGCAACGTGTATTGCACGTAAAGCTGGCTGCCGCTGGCGATCGGTCCGTTGACCCGAAACTTCATCTCCGGCACCCAACTCCAGACGTCGTAATTGCCTTTGTAAACGTTGAAAGTGAATGCCCTGATCTGAATGGAATCTTTCGCGATGAGTGGCTGATCCTGCGTGGCAGTGGTTTTGACGACGGCTGACGAACCGGCGCCGAGAAGCAACAACAACAAGGCAAACATTAACTTATTTTTCAACGCGGAACCCTCCTGCGTGTTCTTCACGGTCTGGGCAAATCGTCGCAGCAGTGTACTACGAAGCTGCAAACGTTCGGTAGAATTGTTTGCCTTCGCTATCGTCATGACCGCAAGACTCAAGACAATCGCTCACTCAGCCAAAAACTTCGCACGCCGCGTGTTCACGCCACGCGCGCACATGGCGTCGACGTTTGCGCCTTTCTACACGGAGAACCGCTGGGGCGATGATGAGTCCGTGTCCGGTCCGGGATCGAACCTGACACGTACTGCAAAACTGAGACGCGAGTTGCCGGTCCTGCTCCACGAGATAGGAGCACGCACGATCCTCGACGCGCCTTGCGGTGACTTCAACTGGATGAAAGACACGCAACTCGACGTCGAGCAGTACACTGGCGCAGACGTCGTTCCGGATCTCATCACTCGCAACCAGGAACTCTACGCCGGCGACAAAACGCGATTCCTTCTGCTCGACGTTACCCGCGACAAACTTCCGCGCGTCGACGTGATACTCTGCCGCGATTGCCTGATCCATTTTTCGTATCGTCACATTGCCGCCGCCATCAGGAACTTCAAACGCAGCGGATCGATGTACCTGTTGACGAACAGCTACCCCGCATGGTCCAGCAACGAAAACATTCGCACCGGAGACTTCCGTCCGCTAAATCTCACGTTGCCGCCGTTCAACTTTCCTCCGCCGATCACACAAATTCACGAGAAGCTTCCTGAGGAAGAAGCGCAGTTCTACGGAAAGATACTGGGGCTTTGGAAAGTTTCGGATCTCTGAAGTCTATCTCCAGAACCGGCGTGCAACGCTGCGCAACACTGGACCAACCACCGGCAGATTCAACATTCGTTTGCGCCAGACGAACGTACGCGACGTCAGGATCGACTCGCGTTCGGATTCGTAATGCCTGTTAAGATCGCGCAGGTAAGCCGCCTCCGCACGCGCTTCGGCATCGGGCTCGCGCTCACTACCTGATGCGAACTCATCGATCACTTCCTCGTAAACGGTAACAATCTGATCGATGGCCGCTCCGCGTCCTGCTGTGTCGCGAATGCGCTGCGAGACTGTCGCGGCATCGTTTGCGTCATAACGTCCAATCTGCGTCGCCAGCACACCGGGATCGATCTCGTCTCGTAAAGTGCGAATACCGAAGTTCAAACGCCGCAGCCGTTCCAGCTCGCTTGACGTCACCATTGGACCGGCGCCCTTGATATCGCACAGCACCACCGCCGATCCGATCGCCATCGCTTCGAGCGCGCAACGTGCTTTCGCGAACACGATGTCGTATTGGCCCAGCACGTCCTGTGGACGCGCGGCGATGTTGCCAGCGTCCGCTCCGATAACGTCGAGAGACAACCCGGTCCGGCGACACGCCTCACGCACCGCGCCGAGATGCGTCGTCTCCTTGGCACCGTTACTGAAGACCAACGCCCGTGCAGGCTTCGCGGGCAAAGGCGCGCGGGGCAAAAACTGTTCGAGATCCACTGAATTCAGAATCACCGAAACGCGTTCTTCCGGAATGCCGCTTTCGGAAACGAGCCGGTCGAGACAGGTGTCGTCGACCGCCACGTAACGCAGGATGCGTGGATGTTTTGGCGGCGTCTCCTCCCAGGGTAACCAGCCATGGCAAAAGAAGACCGCCGGTGTGTTTGGAAAACGCAGCAGCGCCGACATCGTCTCGACGTGATGCTGTCCGTGAATGAGATCGGGCGCAGATCCGATCGCATCGAGGTTATCGACAACGGGCACAGTCGTAGCGCGAAGTTCGCGTGCGGTATGGCCCAGCTGCGGACTGTAAACAATTGGGTTATGGCCGCGACGAAGCAGGTTCGTCGCCAACTCGCAGACGTAAAGCTCCGACCCGGTGCGCCCGCGCAGGAAGTGGTTTGTGATCAGAATGCGGAGCCCACGCAACGTTCTTCTCTTTCGGCCTTCGCGCGAATTGCCTGCGCGAGCGGCAACATGTGCTCCTCGTAACGGATGACCTTTTCGTAACGTCCGGCGGCAACCAGTTTCTCGCCGTACAACTCGTAAAATGGTCGCTCAGTGGTCCAATGCGTGCCCGATTGGTTGTCGACAGGCCGCAAACACTCGACCCGAAATGCCTCGAGCGGCACGCCATCGATCAGGTCACGCGTTTTTTCCTTGAGTGCCGGCTGGGCATCCAACTCCGCTCGAACGGACGCGCTCACCTCGACGTCGACTTCGCCGGCCAACTTTGGCTGTGAGAAGCGCAGCACGCCGCGAAACGGTGCGCCCGCGAGCGAATCTTCAACGTCTTTCGCCAGCTTTGAGGTGTACCCGAGAGCGGCTTTGACTTTACGTTCGAAGCTTTCGTCGTCAAGCCGAGACCAGATAGCCTTGTCGCGCAGTTCCTCGGGACATTCGTCCGGTGAACCAACAACGATGAAATCGAAGTTTTCGACGCTGTGACTGTAGTGTCGCTCGGCCAGATCGACGGCAGCACCGATCATTACGCGGCAGATGTCATGCGCCACGCTATAACCTTCGGCAGCGTCGCCGACGACGTACTCGATCTTTTGATCGGCAAACGCCTGGGCCAACTCTTTGACGATCCCTGCGAACAGATCGACGTCCCCGCGAAGAATCGCAGAATAGACGTCGACGTCGGCGAGTCGACCATAGATCGCCCCTTGCGTTGCGCCGGCACGCGATAAGACCTCGGTGGTGCGTTCGAGTCGTGGCTCCGCCGAGCGACCACCACCGTCCGTCAAGACGCAGACGTAGGGCTTAGCTTGTTCCAACCAACCATGTAAACGCAGTTCGTGACTTGGATGCGCCACCACCAGGGCGGCGCGAGCGGGGTACGAGCGAGGGGACATTCGCGTTTTATGTTTACTGCGCAGATTCAGATAGATCCGCGCAAGAATAATGGATCTTCGCGACGCGTCAAACAACTATTTCTTCAAAGTCTTCTGTAAGTGGTTGATCGCAGCTTCGAGGATTTCGTCACGGCCGTCGATGAGGCCGCGGATTGTTGGTGCGACTTTTACGTGCGGTTGTATTCCGAGTCGTTGCAGTTGACGACCGTCGGCGTGGCGAACGTCGTGTCCGGAGAAACTGATCGGCAGATTACCGGGTAGGACCATCAACGTGACGTCGCCATTCGCGCCCTGGGTCGGTGTGCCAACGAACGTCACATCAGTGGCCGCTTCGAAAAACAGACAAGCATGTTCTGCGCGGCTGATCGCCTCTTCGTTGATCAACGTCACAACCTTACCTTTGTAAACACCGCCTTTCGCATCGGGAAGTTTTTGCGCGGCCGCATAACTCGCAGAGCCTGCGAAATCAGTACTAGTCAAACTGCTCGGCTCGAGCAACGAACGCGAAAACAACGCCGCAACGACGTTCTTCTTCTCCGTCAGCCGCGGCGCAATCTCCCACGCACTGCCCGTTGGATAGCCGCGCATATCGAAAATCACAGCCGGCGCGTCCTCGATCATCTCGAACATCTTATCGACCTCGCCGACTTCCAACCGCCCGAGATCGACATAACCGTATCCCTGCGGCAACAACTTCATCACCGGCCCGGAGCGATTCATGGCAGCGAAATACTTCGGATCGTTCGGCGCGATCGAACGCCGTAGCTCAACATCACGTTCTTTCCCATCTGGACCACGCAGACGCAATTTCACAACACTGTCTTTCGGCCCCGCAAGCAAAAGCGAATGGACTCGCAGCATCAACGATTGCGGCGTTGACGCTCCGAGGTAACGCGACAGAAATTCGCGTCGTTGCTCGACCGGCGCGCCGTCGATCGCGAGCACAATATCGCCAACCTTCACCGGCGCCGTTTCATCGAGCACCTTCGTAACCACCGCTTGATTTTCGCGATAACTGATAAACGCCGGCGTCTGAAACCCGTAGAGCTTTTCGGCCGCGGCGCCGGCGTTGCGAACCACAGCGTGCGAATCGTGCATCTCCGCCGCGAGTTCGAAAACCGTCAGTTGGTAATCGACGACGTCTTTGTTGGCCTCGAACTTCGGAATGAAACGTTCCAGAACAGTGTTCCACGAATCGCCGATCAGATGCTTGTACGGAAAGAAGTAGTGGACCACGTTCCAGAAGCGGAACAACGCGAGTAGCCGGTATTCGTTGGCCGGGAACGGCATGTCGGCGTACGTCTTGTCCTTCTGACTGACTTGCAACGCGGGAGGCGCATTTCGATTCGGTCGCGTGACTTTCTTGTTCTCCTGCACAACGCGAACGGCCTCTTTCATCGCCGCCTCATCAGTCACAACGGCGTCCGGTTGAAGATCGATCGAACCATCCGCGTTGAGCAACTCCAACGTGCGAATGCGGACCTTCACCTTGTC
>JAICGQ010000292.1 GCA_025923035.1 Pyrinomonadaceae bacterium
CCTTTCAGACGGATGGGAGTGGGCAGGATGTTTTGGAGGACCGGCCTGGAACCTCCAGTTGGATTGTCTCGCACGGCAAAAATGGTAGCCCAACAACAACGGCAAATCAAGCGCGTAATTCACCCCAAATTCAGTGTTACTGCAGCGTTTGTGCAGACTGCGGAAATATTACGGTTCGCCAAGCGTTAGGCTCATGACGACAGCATCTTCGCGGGGGTCGGAATAGTAGTCGGGACGGCGGGCGATCGCCTTAAAACCGATCTTTTCGTAAAGCGCCTGGGCGGCCAGGTTTCCGCTGCGGACCTCGAGAAATGCAACCTGAACTTTTAGTCGTCGCGCCGCTTCCACGATCCGTGTGAGTAAGGCGCTGCCGACCCCGCGGCGGCGATACTGGTCGCGCACGGCTACGTTATTGATGTGTAATTCCCCGGCCGATTCGCGGGCGACGATATAACCCGCAATCCGCTGGTGCTCGATGATTGGAGCGCTTGCCACTCGCGCGATCAGCATCAGGTCGCGGTTGACGCCCTGGAGTTCTGCATAGTAGGCCGCCCAACCCCACCGGCTCAGCCCCGAGCCTTCCTCTATTTCGACGACCTCGAGCAGGTCGTGCTCCGTCATGCGCGTGATCAGGATTTCGCCGGCACGTGATTCCATTAAGCCTTTAACTGAGCATCGGCAGGTCGGACGTAAATCGCGCGGAGGGCGAAGGGGTTTTCAAACTCGTTGCGTTTAAATCTGGTCAGCGCGAGCGATGCAACTTGAGCAGCGAGCGCGTTTGTCTGTGGAGCGATCTTCCAGTCGCGGCCTGCGGCCCAACTTTCGATCAGTCCACGGTTGACGATCGCGCCCTCACCGCACCACGTCACTGTTTCGAGCTCACCGTAACGCTCGAACAGTCGCGCCGGTGGAATGTGTGCGGCTTCGTCGAGTGCGTCGACGAGGTCCGGTCGCATCACTGAAAACAGTTGCGTGAACACTTCACCACGTCCAGCCGGCAACAAGGCGACCGACTCTGCGGAGACACCACCGGAAAGCGCAACCGCTTCCAGAGTTGGAATGCCTGCAGTAGGTCGGTCCAGAGTTGCTGCGAGCGCTTTGATGGTGGCGATACCGATGCGCAGTCCGGTGAAACTTCCCGGACCGGTGGCGACTGCAAAGAGATCGATCTGCGACAGGCTGATTTGAGTTTGCGCGAGTAGCTTGTCGACGTCAGCGAGCAGCGTATTTGAATGCGAGATACTCGCGTCGCCGTTGATTACGCCGACTATCTCGTCGCCGCGCGACACGGCAACGCTGCCTGACAACGTAGCGGTTTCAATGCTTAGGATTAACGGTGGTGACATCTTCGATCACAAAATCATCGAGCCACAGCTCGCCGAAGATCGGACATGGGTTGCAGTCATTCGCAGCGCGCATGAATTCCAATATGATCGCCTGGGCACCGGGCCTGGTAGTAAATTCAAACTGCATCGTTTGCCAGTTACTTGATGGCGTTGGAAACGGTTGTGATTGTGCAAGTCGTTCACTGGTGGCAGCGTCCCTCACGGCGACCGCCGGCGGCGCGCCCGTCACGATGTCTTTTGTCTTTACGCCGAAGCTGATGCGATAACGTCGTTCCGGGTCGACGACGATCCGTTGAATAATTGTCTCGGCAGGCCCTTTCCAGTCGCCGTTGAACCCAAGTAGCAGACTTGCTCGGCCGCTCCGCTTTTCCGATTCGTCTCTGACGATCTTTGGTTCCGGCTTTCCCACGACATGCCAGCCGAAGCCACTGTCGAAACCAGGCAGATCGATCGCGGTTTCAAAGTCGCCATTCAATATTACCGGTGGTTTCGCTGCGCGATCAGTCCGCCAAAGTTCAAAAGCGGCGCTGAACGCCTTGGCAGCGATTAGTTGCTGCACCAGTTCGCGTCTATTCTCGTCGGAAAGCGGCGCCCCGAGCAAACGCACCTGCTCAAGGCATTCGGTACCCTTCCCCTTCTGCGCGAGAAACCGTGCGAAGGCAAGTCGATCGCGATTGTTGTTGATCTGAAGCAACTGTTCGGCAGTCTTCACATCGCCGCGCGCGAGACCCCACGCGAGATCGACCAGCGCCGGCATCAAACTGCTCTTGCTTGCGGCAGCGCTTCGAAGGTCGGCGAACGCATCGCCGTACTGGCCCATGCGCAACTTCACGTTACCGCGTTGCCACAGCGTGTGTGCGTAGTATGGCGCCCAACGGACTGCCTGATCGAACGCTGCCAGCGCTGCGGCAGTGTCGCCCTGTTCGTCACGCGTGCTGCCGAGTTCAAGCCAGAGATAGTCGTCGCGATAACGAAGACTCGACGCCACCTCGAGACTCCGGCGCGCCTCGGCCGGTTTTGGTAGGCGATTTAGAACGCGGGCACGCGCGCGATGCACTTCAGCATCGGCTGGCGCGAGTGCGATCGCCTGATCCGCGGCGGGAATTGAGTTTGCGGCGACGGCGTACTTGCTCAGCAGTCGCGCAAAGCCGAATCGCGCTGCTGCCTGCATTGCAAAAAGGCAGAGCGCGACGCCGAGCAGTGCAACTACGCTACGTAGTAACACGGATTTTAATTGCTGATTAGTTCGAAGGTCCGCTCGGGTTGTCCTGGAACCACAGCGGTGTTAGTGCGGCAGCCGTACCAGCGCCGACGATAGCGACGATCGCAGCCTTGCTCATTCCAAACGAACCCGGGTCACTCGGCGGAATTGCTGCGGCGCCGGAGGTGCAAACTCCCTGACCGACTGCCGGTGTCGTGCCTGGCTGATATCGAACCTCGATATCGCCGCCGGAAGCTGGATTAGTTTTCCCCGCGCTGCCCTGATCGGTTGCGATCTCGCCGGTCGCGTTTGCTCTGGCTGCCACTTTCACGCAGCCGAACATGACGAGCGCTTTGAAGTTACCCTGCTCGTCGAACGTCAGCACGACTTTCGAGCTTGGTCCGATTTCAACGGAACCGAGTGCGCCCAGATTCACGGTCGCTGATTGATCGGCGCCGGTCTCGAGTGTTGCGCCACTGAGTATCGACGCTCCGGTCGACGCACTCAAACCGTTGACCTGGATCGGTTGATTGTTACTGGTGGTTAATCTGCCGGCTACCTGAGGTGAGATGGGTATCGCTGTGGTGTCAGTTGGTCCAGCGAATCCGATTTGAAGACCAATCTGCGCAATGAAGAAAAGTAGTAACGCCGCAATTGCTCTGGAACCATTACGTCGTTTCAGGTTCATCTAAACATTCCCTTCTCAAGAGAAACAACACAGCGACGAAAATTTCGCCCGTCCGTTCGTCGAAGTCTACTGTTGTTGCACTCTTGGGTCAACAAAATTCTTATTTACCGAAGCCGTCGCCAGCATCAGTAACACTATGAAAACAACAGCGTTGCCGATCATGTGCAGACCAAAATCGACGAGGCTGTGGACTACGACACCCGCGAGCCCGAGTGTCGCTGCAAAACGAATGGCGTGAAGCGGAGTGCGATCGTTCTGTAGGTTTGTAGTAACTCGCCGAACAACCATCACCGCAAACCAAATTCCGATCGCCAGGCCGATCAAACCACCGCTCGACAACAGTTCGAGATATTCGTTGTGTGCTTCCTGCGGCGTGAGAGTTCCCGAGGCATCGTGGAACGCAGTGATGGCGATCCAGTAACCGCCAAGACCAGCACCCGCGATCGGATGCGCCGCAAACATCTTCAGAGTCGCACGCCAGATCTCTTGTCGGCTTGCGCCGTCCCGCGTGGTGTCGCCGGCGAAATGTGTAGTGGCGGACTCGATGTTGGTCGCGAGGCGATCGCCGCCGACCCACAAAGTGCCGAGTAAAACCGCCACGACGATTCCCGCCAGCAGCGCTGCTCGCACAGCCGCTCGCGGTCGCAGGAACCACAGCGTCGCGATCAGAACCTGCGTCAGCATCGCGAGGATCCCGCCTCGCGAGTTGGACAACACGAGCGCGATCCAGATCGGAAACAGAAGCGCGACGTAGATCATGATCCGATCCGATCGGACGCCTCGCGCAAGGATGAGTCCGACGCCGAGTCCAAACGCCATCTCCGCCAGGTAAGCGAAGTGGTTCTTGTTAAGGAATTGTCCGTAGCCCTGGGCCCGTTTCAGCAGCGGCAAGCCGAAGCCGAGGTCGGCTTGTTGAGTCGTCTGCCGCAGTATTCCGAAGATTGCGCTCGCGACGGCAACAGCGATCACGACGTGGATCAAGATCCGCATAAGTCGTTCGTCATTGGCGTAGCGATAGAGCAAAGCGAGGAACACTGTCAGCGCGAGTATTTGCAACGCGAAGAAGCGTGTTTGATAGGGATCGGCGCTGATCGCGTTCCACGACGGAACGCCTGTTTGACCGGGATCGGAGGCTGATCCGAGCGACACGGTTTGCAGAAACGCGAACGCTGCCAGTGCCAGCATCGGCAGCAGGATCGATACTGGTCCAACTTTCGTGCTCCCGCTGATCACTCCATCGACGATCGCCAGAATGCAGATTGCAAACACCGCACAAACGAACGCTGCTTTCCACCACGGCTCAAACGTCCCGTACGGAATCGCCGTCAACGGAACCAGACATACCAGTGCTGCGAAAATCAAGCGGCGCAATTGTCGCGCACCTCTTCTGCCCTCACGTCAATCGCGATCGGTATCACCGCTACCTCATGGACGGTGAGAATTCTCGCCACCGCTTCCGTAAACTCGCGCCGGAAAAGATCGCTCAAGTAATTCGTATCGACCAGCAGCGTTTCACCATCAAGGCTGTGGTAGAAGTTCAGCCAACCCCACTCAATTCCGTTGCTGACCAACGGCAGCCGCAAACACCATTCGGAACGCGCGCGGAACGCCTCGCTCGTATCAGTTTCGTCCGCCGACCATTGCCACGATACCCGCCCGTTGCGAAGTTCCAGCGGCTGCTCGGGATGTCGTGCGAGGCTTGCCATAAACGCGCGCTCGTTGATCTCGGCGCGTCCGGCTTCGCCCACGAGTGCGTTCGCGAACGTGAACTCGCCGAAGTCGAGCATCTGCCGCATCGCTTCGAACAGCTCGTGCAAATCGGACGCTTTCGACAACGCTCGCGCCGCACGCCGCACGCGAATGTTGTTGGCGACTCTTAGTCGACGATCGGCGACCGTGCGTTTCACACCCGCGCGGATTTCATCCACTTCGTGATAGCGCAGGTGGCCCACCGCGATGATCACCGCGACCGAGATCACGAACAACATGAAGCCCGTCAGCTTCGATCCCGTTGCCGGGGAGATCAGCGCGAACAGTCCAAACAGCGCGCAGACACCGTACAGCACGAGCACGGCCCGGCGTTGCGACCAGCCGCGCGCGAGCAGCATGTGGTGAATGTGCTCGTTATCGCCTTTGAAGATCGGTTTGCGGCTGACCAGTCGCCGCGCCATCGTCATCGTGGTGTCGACGACGGGAAAACCGAATGCGAGTATCGGCACCACGATCGCGACTGCCGTCGTCGCCTTCTGTGTTCCGAGCACTGACAACGCCGCCAGTACGAAGCCGATAAAGAGCGCGCCGGAATCGCCAAGAAAGATCGAGGCCGGATTGAAGTTGTAACGAAGGAATCCCGCGAGCGCGCCGCAGAGCACGAGCGACACCACGATCATCAGCGTCCGTTCCTGCGAAACCGAAACGCCGAGAATCACCAGCGACGAGAACAGCGCGGCGCCTGAGGCGAGACCATCCATTCCGTCGATCAGATTGAATGCGTTTGCGATTCCGACCAGCCAGACGATTGTGATGATGAACGACAGCAACACCGGCAGTTGGACCACGCCAAAGAACGGAACCGACAGAGCGTCGATGCGTCCGCCCATCGCGTAGAAGAGACTCGCGATCAATCCGAGCGCCGCAAATTTTACGACCGCATTTGTGCCGCGCAAGTCGTCATAAATTCCAACGAGCAGCACGAGCGTAGCCGGAATGGCCAACATCAGAAATTCAGACTTCAGACCGCTCAGCGTGTCCGTCAGCAGGTTGTCGACAAACGGCAACAACGACAGCGCTGCGAGACAGGAGAGATACAGTGCGACGCCACCGAGTCGCGGAATCGCTGTCTGATGGAGACGCCGGCTGTCGACAGGCACGTCGAGCAGCTTCAGTCGTTGGCACAGCCGCCGGATGAGCGGTGTGGTGACGAGCGATGCGATGGTGGCAATCAGGAAGAGGGCGAAATAGGTTTTCAAGGCAGAGTTACCTCGCGCACGAACGAGTAAGGTTCTGACTGTGGTTCTGCTTCGAGAATGCCGATCAACTCGGGCAGCAGTGTGTGTTTTGAAAACGCATTCAAAGGCCGGCGCCGGCAATGCTGCGCCGCAATGATCTGGGCCAAGGCCGACGTGGTGTCGCCATGACGTGTGATAAAGAATTGATAATCGGTATTGGCAAGATCGGTGACGTGACTGGTTTCTGGTCCAATGTAGAGGATGGGCGCGCCGACGGACATGATGTTGTAGACCTTGCTCGGATGGACGATGCCGACGAACGCGTCGCCCATCACGAC
>JAICGQ010000293.1 GCA_025923035.1 Pyrinomonadaceae bacterium
AGCGACGAGATCGCGCGGCGTCGCCGAACCAAGACTGATGCGACCGATGACGCGTTCCAGATCCGACACCTCTTTCAAACGCGCGCGCAACTTGTCGCGGCGCATCTGCGAACCGACCAGCTCCGCCACCGCCGCGAGTCGAGCCTCGACTTCACCACGCTTCACACACGGGCGCAGCAACCATGAACGAAGCAGCCGCGCACCCATGCCGGTAACCGTCTCGTCGATCACCTGAAGCAGCGAACGCCCACTTCCGCCGGCCAGCGATTCAACCAACTCCAGATTCCGAACGGTGACACTGTCGAGCACGAGATGATCCTGCGGCTCGAAGTAAACGAGATCGGTGACGTGCGCCGCCGCGGCGCGTTGCGTCTCCTGGGCGTAACGCAAACACGCTCCGGCCGCGCGTATCGCTTCGTCTTTGCGCGCGAGTCCGTAGCCGTCAAGCGTGCGGACCTTGAAGTGATTGACGAGCAGCGAATAACAATCGTCACGTTGCCATTGCCAATCGTCGAGCGCGGTTAGCGTCGCATCAAAGCCGTATTCATTCGCGGAGATCTCAACTGAAGGAGCCTCACCGTTATCCAGCGGCAGCGGCGCCGTTTGCGCTCGCCCTGACAAGCCCGTCCTAATCAACGCCCCGAGCGACGCTGGAAACAACAGCTCACGCGGCGCATACGACTCCAGGTCAGCGCGAATGCGCGTCCACGAATCACGACCCGTCTCCTGCGTCACCCGAAACTCGCCGGTGGAAATGTCCAGAAACGCGGCGCCAATCGTCTCGCCTGCGGTGCAAACCGCTGCGAGATAGATCGACTCACGCGCGTCGAGCAACTGCGGATCGATCGGCGTCCCGGGCGTAACAATCCGCACGACTTCGCGCCGCACGAGCTTCTTCGTCTTTCCGGCATCTTCCGTCTGCTCGCAGATCGCGACGCGATAACCTTTGCGGACCAGACGCGCGATGTAGTTGGCGGCGGAGTGATGAGGCACACCGCACATCGGAATCGGATTTCCGCTCTCCTTCTGACGGGCAGTCAGGGTGATCTGTAACTCGCGAGAGCCCGTAACCGCGTCGTCGAAGAACAGCTCGTAGAAATCACCGAGCCGGAAGAACAATAGAGTGCCGGGATGTTGCTGCTTCAGTTCCTGGTACTGCCGCAGCATTGGCGTTGGATTCGCTTGATTCATATGTGAGCAGTGCTTTGATAAATGGCGGTGAATAATAAACTATGCTAATTTGCACGAGCAACGTGGATACGAATTCACCGAAACTCGCCGCGAGTCTGTTGACGGACTCTCTCCAGGAACACCTGGAAACCGTACAAGCTCTTCTTCGCTCCAATATTAAGGACATCGAACAGTCGGGGCAGATGATCTGCGACGCACTCGTCGCGGGGAAAAAGATTTTGCTGTGCGGAAATGGCGGCAGCGCCGCGGACGCGCAACATATCGCCGCCGAGCTCGTCGGTTGTTACGAAAAGCAGCGCCGTTCATGGCCGGCGATCGCGTTGACCACCGATACGTCAGCCTTGACGGCCGTGAGCAACGATCTTGGATACGAACAAGTCTTCGCGCGCCAGCTCGCGGGACTCGCCCAACCCGGCGACGTTTTGATCGCCATCAGCACGAGCGGACGATCAAAAAACGTTCTGCAAGCAGTCGAGAGCGCGCGAGAACTCGGCTGCCAGACGATCGCCTTAACGGGCGCCTCCTCCGATCCCCTCGGGTCGCTGTGCGACTTCACAGTCGCTGTCCCAGCGAACCGCACTTCGCGCGTTCAGGAAGCACACATCACAATCGGTCACCTGTGGTGCGAAATGGTCGATCAGATCGAATAAAACATTTGACACACGCAAGCGATCTAATTAGTCTGAACACACATTGCAGAGCATAGGTTTGATTCACTGAGACATTGATGTTGTTTCAAGGACTACCTGGCTTTTCCAATTCTGAGCTTTACCCCTTCAACTCACTTCCACTGCTGAGTCACACTCCCGTCGAAAGAATAATTTCGTGTGATGAAGAAGTGAGTGTACGTGTAATCGGCGTTCGCAATCGCGCAGTCTGGCAATTGCGAAACTCGGTTTGACAACTTACTGCTGCCTCGCATGAGAGGTTTCCCTACCGGGTACCTGTGTGACGAATTTAGTTACGCAAGGGCAGAGGTGTATTCAGATGAAGAAAAAACGTAAAAAGAAAACAGCGCTCGTAGTTTGCCGCGATCGCAAACAGTTCTGGACGACGCAGGCGCAGTTCTGGCAGTGGGTCAGGGAAGGAACAGTCATTAAAACCGGCGAACAACCATTGACCGGACTGTTCCGGCGCGAGCATCAGGAATTGCTGGTGTTGCTCAGCAACACGGTGCTCAACCTGGCGCACCCCAACCACATGCGCGAAGCACTGCTCTCGCGACGACTCGGAATGTCCGGGAGGTAACGGCAGTGCTCAGAGCCACCGCACTAATATTCCTATTCGCCACGCTCGGCAGCGTTGCCGCTCAACAACAAGACGACGATCGTTATCGCATCGGTCCGACCGACGTGCTCGACATCCGCATTCATAATCGTCCGCAACTGTCACGCGAAGCAGTAAGAGTCGAAGGCAACGGCATGATTCGCATGCCGCTCATAGACACCGAGATCCAGGCCGCTTGTCTAACCGAGGGCGAACTGGCAAAGGAGATCGCGACGCGTTACGCAAAGTACTACCGCAATCTTCAGGTCGACGTATTTATAAAGGAGTATCACTCCAAGCAGGTCGCCGTCATCGGCGCCGTAAACGATCAGAGCCGGTTTGAACTACAACGCCGTATTCGACTGCTCGAGTTGCTGACCTTCGCCAAGGGACCATCAGCCAAAGCGGGACAAACAATCAACATCGTCCACTCAACCGCCACCTCACCATGCAAACAATCAAACGACGCGAGCGACGTCGGATCATTGTTTTCGAGTTACAAACTGAGCGACGTGCTGCGCGGTGATCCGGCGTCGAACCCGTATCTCGAAGCAGGCGACATCGTGACCATTCCCGAAGCCGATCAGGTTTACGTCGTCGGCAACGTTTTCATGCCGCTCACGATTCCGCTGCGCGAACCCGTCACACTCACGCGCGCCATCGCGATGGCCGGTGGTCTGAAGCAGGACACGAAGAAAGACAAGATTCGCGTGCTGCGTCAGGAACCCGGCGCCAGCACGCGCAAAGAAATCACCGTCGACCTGTCGGCCATCGAAAAGAAGAGCTCGGAAGATCTCGCGCTCCTGCCAAACGACATCGTCGACGTTCCCACGTCAGCCGGAAAGAGCTTCCTTCGCAGTCTGGTCCAGGGCGTCGTGCCCGGCGTGGGCCAACTGCCCGTCAGAGTCGTCCCTTAAGAATTTCGGATTGCGAATTGCGAATTGCGAATTTAGACTGCTACGTCCTTTACCTTACAAGGAGTCCTCACATGAACAGAAACGATCTGGAAAAACGCACACTGCGTTTCGCTCTGAAAATCATCGAATTCGTCGTCACGCTGCCAAAGAACAAAACCGGTGAAGTAATTGAGTTCCAGCTTGTTAAGGCTGGTACATCAGTCGGAGCAAACTACCGCGAAGCAAATCGTGCTGAATCGCGAAATGATTTTATTCACAAGCTGGGAATTGTGGAGAAAGAGTCAGCAGAGAGTTGCTATTGGCTCGAGTTATGTCAGGAAGCTGGTTTGGGCACTGCAGAGCTTCGTCAATGGCTGTTACAAGAGGCCAGGGAGTTGTTAGCAATTTTCACAAGTGCCGGGCGCACTAGTAAAACCCACCGCCAAGAGAAACAATTCGCAATCCGAAATTCAAAATTCGAAATTCACACATGAAAACAAGCCGCGAACTCGTCAAGAGAGACACCGAGGTTAGCTCTCTCGACGCTCCCATAGATCCGCCTCAGTCGTACAACTACGGCGTCGACCCGAACGCTGAAAACGAAGTCCACCTGCTCGATTACTGGCGTGCCATCCGCAAACGGCTGTGGCTCGTGCTCGGAATCATTGCCCTGGTGACGATGCTCGCCGTCGTCTACGTCGCGCGCAAGCCCGACTTCTACGAGGCACAGGCGCGCGTGCAAGTGGACCTCGAAGACAGCGGCGCGCTGGTCAACAGCGCGCGTCCGTTATATGGACCAACGGACGATCCGATCTACTTCAACACGCAGCTTCAAATCCTCGTGAGCCCCGGGCTCCTGCGCCGAGTAGTTCGCACACTGGACCTCGAACACAATCCTGACTTCTTCAAAGGCAGTGCCGCGCAGCGTCTAACGACCTGGCAAAGAATGAAGCGCATGGTTGGACTGGGAAGTGAACCACAGGATGCCGGACCGAAATCGCCGGACGAGTTGCCCCTGACGAACTCAGTGGCCCAGGCAACAGCGCGAGAAGATCTGAATGAAGCGAAACGGCTCGCGCCATACGTCGGCATGATCCTGAACGGCCTGAAAGTAGAACCGGTGAAAGAGAGTCGCGGCTATTACAAAGAGACGCGACTAATCGACGTCAAGTACAGCCACACGGATCCGCAGGTCGCGTCGAAAGTCGTGAACGCGATCGCCGACACCTACGTCTTCTCGAATCTCGAAAAGAAGACGGAAACAAACAGCACCACCGGCGGGTTTCTTCAGAGGCGAATTGCCGAGCTACAACAACAGATCCGCACCGGTGAAGAACGCCTCGTTAACTACGCGCGCAACAACCAGATCATCTCGCTCGATCCGAACCAGAACACGGTCGTAGAGCGTCTCGCCGGACTCAACCGCCAACTGCTCGAAGCGGAAAGCGAACGCAAGTCTGCCGAAGCGGCTTACAACGCAGCCAAAGCACCAGGCGCCGCGACCGCACTCGCCGACGCGGACGCCAAACAAGTGATGGAGATCGAGACGAAGCTCGTCGATCTACGACAGAAGCGTGCGTTGCTGCTCGTTGAAGCAACTGAAGAGGCGCCGGAAGTTAAAGATGTAGACCAGCAGATCGGCGAACTGGATCGCCTGCATAAAGATTTGCTCAGCCGTAAGTCGGCGACGCTGCTGACAAACCTTCACACGCGTTACCAGGGCGCGATCGAACGCGAACAGTCGTTACGCAAGTCGTTCGATCAGCAGCGCGCGCAAACGCTTTCGCAAAACGAAGCCGCCATCAACTATCGCATCATTCAGCAGGAGATCGAAACGAACCGCACGTTGCTCAACGGACTGCTCCAGGGCGCGAAAGAGAACGACGTCGTCCTCGCAGGCAAACCAAACAACATCTCGATCGTCGATTACGGGCTGGCGCCTGACACTCCGGTTGGTCCAAATCGTGGACGCACAGTCGTCCTGGCCTTTCTGCTTTCGATCGGACTGGGTGTCGGTATGGCGCTGTTCCTCGAATATCTCGACGACACCGTGCATTCGACCCAGGAGGTAGAGCGCGTGTTGCATCTGCCCGCGCTGGCGGTGATTCCTTCTGTTGCCGGTTCAACTCGACGTCCCGTCCTGCCGGGTATCAACGCGCTGCAAAAACAGAATGGGAATGGAAATGGACACGGCCACAATGAGTTGTTGATGAACATCGATCTGCGTTCGCCGCTCGCGGAATCGTATCGTCACCTGCGCACGTCGGTGCTGTTGTCGACTGCGGGTCGCCCGCCGAAGTCGTTGCTCGTCACGTCGAGTTTGCCGGGAGAAGGGAAGACGACGACGGCGGTGAATACGGCGATCAGTCTCGCGCAAACTGGCGCCAGCGTGGTGATCATCGACGCTGATATGCGCCGGCCACGTCTGCAAAGCATTTTCGACGTCAGCATGGGCCACGGTTTGAGTTCCGTGCTTTCGACTGAGGCGTCAGAATCGGAGATGCTGGCGATGGTGACGACTGACGAAGCAAGCGGACTCGACGTCTTGAGTTCCGGTCCGATACCGCCGAACCCCGCAGAGCTGCTTGGTTCCGATCAGATGCGGCGGCTAATGGCGACGCTACAGGCACGTTACACGCACGTGATCGTCGATTCACCGCCGATCAGTTCGTTTACCGACGGCGTGCTGATTTCGACGATGGTCGATGGCGTGCTGCTGGTGGTCCACGGCGGCAAGAGCTCGCGACACATCGTGCGCCGTTCGAAGCAGTTGTTGAATGACGTCGGCGCGAAAGTTCTCGGCGTCGTGCTGAACAACGTGAACCTGCAGTCGCACGACTATTACTACTACCAGAGTTATTACGGGCGAAAGTATTACGAGAAGGAAGCGTAATGAGTGCGCCGCACTCGCGCGCGCCGTTGCTTTATATCGGAGACGTCCCCGTCGAGTCGACGTATTACGGGTCGGCGTTTCTGCACCGGCTGCTGGCAAGTTATCCCGCAGGGAAGCTGACGATCATCGAGACTGCGACACCGTCTGAGCCAACGCGGCGGCTGCCGAGCGCTAACTATCTCTCTTACCGGCTCGGCCAGCCGCGCTGGTTGAATACCAGGTTTCATCCCCAGGCGATGGTCTGGTATTCGGGTCGCGCGATGC
>JAICGQ010000294.1 GCA_025923035.1 Pyrinomonadaceae bacterium
CGCTGACTTGTTGCGCGGAATACTCAACGAGCTCCATTCAGTCGATCGGAAATGCTTCGCGAGGAAGACGATCTGACCGATGTGATACGCGTAGTGTGTCATCTGACGATTGAGCGCCTGCACGATCGTGTGCGGCTCGCCGCGAATCGTCACTGTTTTTTCGAAGTCTTCCGGCTTCAACGGCTCGACGGCAGCGAAGACGCAGGCCCAACCGCGCTCCCAGTAGTTGAGCACGTCTTCTTTCGTCGTGTTCGCCTCGATCACAAACTCCATGTCGCGGTTACGATTCGGCTTCTCACCGTCGCTCGTCAGGAAGTCGGTCCAGCGCGAAAACATGTTGCCGGCCATGTGCTTCATGATCACGGCGACGCTGTTTGCTTCCTCGTCGAGACTGACGAAGAACTCTTCGTCTTTCAGTTGTGCGATGGCTTTGTCCGCCAGCTTCTTGTAGGCCTTGAACGACCCGATCGCATCTTCGAAATAATTCTGAACGATCGCTTCACTCGACACGACGCACCTCCCTTAACACGACGTGAGCAACTTCTCCCCGGTCAAGTATTTCCTGTTCTCCGGTCTTCAGGTTCTTTAGAACAACCAGGCCCTTACCGCGTTCCTCTTCTCCAATGAACGCGACGAAGGGGATGCTTCGCTTGGATGCGTATGAAATCTGATTACCCAATTTGACGTCACGCTCAGGATAAACATCTACTCTCAAACCTTGTCGCCTCAATTCAGCTGCCACACTCAATGCATCTTCTACAGCGTCCCGCCAAACTGCCATCATTACATCTGCCGGCGAACGCAATAAGTTTACAGGAAACATGTTGCGCTCACTCATCACGAGGATGATTCGCTCCAGGCCCAACGAAAACCCGCACGCGGGAATATCGCGGCCGAGAAACATGCCGATGAGGTTGTCGTAACGCCCGCCGCCACCCATACTGCCCGCCAGATCTTCGACCTGGATCTCCATGATGGCGCCGGTGTAATACGTAAGCCCGCGCGCTAACGACGGATCGATCCGGACCACGGATGAAGGCAAGTAACTGATGATCTCGCGCAGATCCGCGAGGCCTTCCAAACCGATCACATGTGAGCCTATAAATCGCTCGAGTCGCGCCAGGATTTCTTCGTTGTCACCACTCGGCTCAAACAACGCAAGCAGTTCTTTTCCAGCCTCTGCCGCAACCACCTCACGCGCTTCAAACTCACGCAACACTCCATCTGCGCCGATCTTGTCGAGCTTGTCCAACGCGATCAGCGCCGTGACATGTTTCTCCTGAGCGATGCCGGCCGCGTCGAGTATTCCCGTCAACACCTTTCGATGATTGAGCCGTACAACAAAGTCACTGAATCCCAACTTGCCCAGCGCTTCACTCGAAGCCGAAATGATCTCAGCTTCGACGATCATCGATCGTGAACCAAGCACGTCAACGTCACACTGGTAAAACTCGCGATACCTCCCGCGCGCAGGCCTGTCCGCCCGCCACACCGGTTGAATCTGATAACGCTTGAAGAACTTCGGCAGCTTGTCGCGATACTCCGCAACGACACGCGCCAGCGGCACCGTCAGGTCATAACGCAGCGCGAGATCCGCTTCGCCCGTTCCTTCATGAACGCCGCGTTTCAGTATCTTGAACATGAGCTGATTGCCTTCCTCGCCATACTTGCCCATCAGCGTCTCGATGTTCTCCGCGGCCGGCGTCTCGAGCGGCTCAAAGCCGTAGCGCTCGTACACCTCTTTGATCACACTGATGACGTATTCGCGTTTGCGAACGTCTTCAGGCAGAAAGTCGCGCATGCCGCGCGCAGGCTGAGTCTTCGCGGAAGGCATTACTTGAAAACAGAAAAACCAGCGTAGATCACAAAATTGTTCAGACCGCGGTTCGCTCCATGGCGATCGCCGTTCGAGATGTGATGAAACCTGACACCGATACTGACCGCGCGTTTGTCGGAAGTGAAAATGCGCACGCCGCCGCCCGCTTCACCGACAAACTGAAACTGACCCGAGTCTTCTATCGGCATCGACTTGTTGAAATAAAGAAAGCCCCCGTTGATGTGCGCAAACGGATGGACCTTCGACCCGTTTGCGAAATCGAGTTGCAGACCAATCGGCGTCAGACCCGCACCGTAAGCTGTTTCTCGTTGAAACGTCTGCACGCCGCCAACGAAGGTGCGCGACACGATCGTTCCCGTCGCCACTGCAACGGGAACCGCATCGACCGTCCATTGCAACGCGAGCGTGTCGTTCGCTGCTAACGTTCGGCCATAACGAAACGCCGCGAGAAAGAACTTACGATCCTCCGCCTCGGCTTCACTAAGACCTTCGAACATCGTCGTCGCCTTCGGCGAGAAGCCGCCCCAGAAACCAAACTCGTTATCCCCTCGTTCCAGTGTCTGAGCAGAAACACAAGCGCAGACGCAAATCAAAACCCCGACTACGGCGCACGCGCGCGCATAGATAAGATTCATTCACTGTTCCTCGTTCAGGTATTCGCGTGTGTAACCAACGTAGTTCTGCCAGAAGAGCGCAAGTGAAGCAACTTCCTGCTCAGTAAGCGGACGTTTGACCTTCGCGGGGAACCCCATCACCAGCGATCGCGGCGGAATAATCGTGCCCGGACTCAGCAGCGAGCCCGCAGCGACCAGCGACAGTTCTCCGATGCGCACATCGTCGAGCACGACCGCGCCGATGCCCACGAGCGATCCGCGTTCGACGTAACAACCGTGCAGCGTCACGCTGTGTCCGACCGTCACTTCTTCTTCGACAATCGTCGGGTGCGAGCCGTGGCGAACGTGAATGACGGAATTGTCCTGGATGTTTGCGCGGTCGCCGATGCGGATGTAGTGAATGTCGCCGCGGACCGTGCAATTGCACCAGATCGACGCCTCTTCGCCAAGGTGCACGTCGCCAATAACTTGAGCGCTAGGGTCCACGTAAGCTGTTGGGTGGATCTGTGGATGAACCCCACGAAACGGTCTAATCATGATTTGGCCGATATTAACATAGCTCTACGAGCTTGAGCTTGGAGCTTAGAGCTTTGTGCTTGGTTTTCAGCTCGATACGCTGGCAAACTACAAAGCACTAAGAACAAAGTACAAAGGTCTGTGATACATTGCATCGCATGGTCCGACGCTTCACGTTGCTCTTGTTGTTGACCCTTGCCGCAACTTCGTGCAGTAGTTCCCTCTTCAAGGTCAAACCAGTGACAGAGTTGCCGCCGATGCCCGCGGCGGCTCGGAGCGCGGATGCGGGTGGCGTGACGGTACGCACCGCGCCGTTGCTAACGGACGAGGAAAGTCAGGAGTTGTTTGAAGCGAACCTGCCGGTGAGTGGCGTGCTGCCGGTTCGTTTGGAACTGGCGTTTCAGAGTGGTTTACCCGTTGAAACCAAACGCGCTCGGTTTCGTTTGCGAGACAGCGAAAATCGCGAATGGAAGTTTCTCAAACCGAAAGACGCCATCTCGCGGATCATGAAAGCCAACGGAGTTTTCGCTTACAACCCAAACTCACGAAAGCAATTTGAACAGGAGTTTGGCGCGTACGCGCTGGATGTCAAGACGCCGCTATCTTCGCAAGATCCGCTGCGGCGAGGTTTCATCTTCTTTCAGACACCTGACAAGCAACCAATAAAAAGCGACCTGCGGTTAACACTCACCGTGGAGCGTCTTCCGCAGGTCGCCACCATCCAACTCAACTAAGCCAGTCGGGTCAGCCTTGCGGTCCAGTGGACCTCACCGTGATTTCAGTACCCGGTTCGAGCTCCACATCGTTACGACCCTGCACGTAAACTGAACCAGCACCAGCGCCGGCGCCAATCGCCGCACCGATTGCAGCGCCCTTACCGCCACCGGCAATCGCACCAATGATGGCGCCAACTGCCGTACCGATCGCTGTACGCGTCACGGTCGTCTTGGTCTGATCGCTTTCGCGAACCGCGCCTTCGTTGTCGACGCGGACGAGATCGCCATCAGGAGTACGAACCGCTTCGAGAATGCCGGCAAAGTTGTAACTCCGTCCGTCTCGCATGCGAATCGTGTCGAAGTCGAGTGTCATCTCGGACCGACCGGTCACACGGCCGCTTCGATTGACGGCCGTAACCCGACCCTCAATCATTGCGCCTTCGAACTGACCAGGCGAACGCACCGTCATCGTAAAGCGCTCGCCTTCGCTAACGTTCTGCGTTGACAGGTCGTTGTTGAGCACACCGACGACCTGCGTACCGTTCGGTACGACAAAGCTGCCGACTGCGCCAACCTGGCCGATGTTCGTGTCTTCACGATTCGTTTCGTAGATGTTCAACTGCGCCACATCAGAGACGCGGTCGTAGTAAGTTCTGACAGTTACCGGCTGATTGACGCGATCGCTGTAAAGCGTGCGAGTCACCAGCAACTGCCTTCCATTGTCCGTCGGATCGAACGTGACCGTGAAATCGTTGGCACGTTCACCCGTGCGCGTAATCGTAAGCGTGTCGCCAGTTAGATTGGCTCGGACACGGACTGTCCGTCCACCCTGCGTCGTCTCGACCTGTTCGCGGCCGTCCGCGACAAAGTTGATCTGCGGCGCGCGGGTGGAGGCAATCGCCACCGTAGTGCCTCGGCGATCGATGGCCAGCATCTGTGGTGGATCCAACCGTCGTAACAACGCGTCGTAAACGCGCTGTCGTTCAGAAAGTGACAAGTTACGAGTCGCGGCGTCGACTGCGCGACGCGCATCATCGCCCTGGCTCGCGTTGTAACGGAACGTTCCTGTTAGATCGCGGCGCGTGCTGCCGTCGGGGCCGCCGGGAGTTGTGGTGTCGTTCCACGCAATGTTGAAAGCACTCGCCAGCCGATCGAGGTCCTGACGAATATTGCTCCACGAGTTTTCTGTTGCATTCGACAACTGCCGGTCCGCGACGTAGTTGTTGATAAACGAAGCGCGGTCTAACAGCGTGCGAGCATCAGCCTGCGTTACCTGACGTGTGTTCACGCGGTTTCTTATTTGGACCAACGCACTCTCGAACGACGATAGCTGCCGCCGGGCTTCTTCCGCCGAGTAACGATCGTTTCCGTAGAAACGGTTCAGGTCCTCGCGGAAGCTGCGACTGAAGTTCGCCGAGCGAGTGTCGATGCGCTGAATCAACTGACGCATCTGCGCGTCGTTCAGGTTGTAGTCGTTGTTGCCGCCGATATTGCCCGATCCCCACGCGGCGCTCAGGTTGTAGTAACCGGCGAGTTGATCGACGTCTGCGCGTAACGATTGCCATTCACGCTGCGTGCCTCCGCCTACGCGGTTATTTGCGAGAAAGCTATCGACCAAAGCCGCACGGTCCAACACGGCGCGAGCGTCTGTCGAAGACGTGCGGCGCGAGCCGAGACGGCGATCGAGTTGGTTCACCGCATTTTCGAGATCGAGCACCAGTCGATTGAGGTCTTCAGCGCGATAGTTACCGCGGTCGGACGCGTTTTGAATTGCGCGTTGAAGATTATCGGTGCGAGTTTGAATGCGGCGGACGGTATTTCGAATGGTTGTTTCGTTGGCAATTTGGGCCATGCCAACGCTGGTGGTGCCGGATACTACGAGCAGCACCAGGAATGCTTTAAAAGCGGATTTTCTAACGGTTTTCATCTCTTCTTCCTCCTTCGCTCCAGTGGGGGACTCTCAATAGGCGTGCCAGAGGTGGAACAAAGAACGAATATGAGGTTTACGAGGAATTTATGGAGAGGGCGACACGATATCGTACGCTTTGGTGAGGGAAATGTATGGCTTGGTGTAAATCGGTTTTAATCCGTGGAACCAAAGCCGCCTGCGCCGCGCGCGGTCTGATCCAGGTCATTTACCCACATGGCCTCGGGCGTGATGATCTGCTCGACGATCAACTGACAGATTTTACTTCCAGCAGGTAACGAGATCGTCTGCTCGCCCGTGTTGTAGAGCACGCAGCGAATCTCACCCCGATAATCGGAGTCGATCACGCCGGCGAGCACGTCCAACCCATTCTTCGCAGCCAACCCCGATCGCGGCGCTACGCGTCCGTAGAAGCCGGGCGGAATCGCCACCGCCAACCCTGTTGGCACCATCGCGCGTTGCTTCGGCTGCAACTCGACATCCTCAATCGAACACAAATCCAACCCCGCCGCCAACGCACTCCCGCGCGCCGGCAGTACCGCTTTCGGATCGAGTTGTTTGAATCGCAGAACGTCCAGTGTGGTCGGCATCTACATCTTCGGGAGCGTGACGCCGCGTTGGCCCTGGTACTTGCCGCCGCGGTCTTTGTAGGAGACTTCGCAGACTTCGTCCGATTCGAAGAAAACAACCTGCGCGACGCCTTCGTTGGCGTAGATCTTCGCCGGCAGGGGCGTGGTGTTGGAGAACTCGAGCGTCACGTAGCCTTCCCACTCCGGCTCGAAGGGAGTGACGTTTACCAGAATACCGCACCGTGCGTACGTGCTTTTGCCAAGACAGATCGTCAGCACGTTGCGCGGGATGCGGAAGTATTCGACCGTGC
>JAICGQ010000295.1 GCA_025923035.1 Pyrinomonadaceae bacterium
ATTTAGCGCAAAGGCAGCGGCCACCAGCAACACCAGGATCGGCAAGACGATACTTCTCGGACTAAACTTTCTAACTCCCTCAAAATTAAGGGCCAACAATTCTACCAACGCGTTGCTGCGAAGCATTCTTTCCCCGGCATCGGCGTCGAAAACCTCGGGACGAAACTTGAACGACTTAATAATTTCGCTAATCCCGTCTCGAATAAAAAGGTAGGCGTTCACCAGATAGCCGAGACGAATGTGCAAATACGTTAGAACAAGGGGAATCACCAGATCCAGCGACTTCATCGGCAGTTTTATGACCGCAGCAAGGCCTTCGACGAGTTCCGGGTTATAGAGTTGAAAGGTAGCCAGGGTGATAAGTATTGCCTGAATAAGCCAGTTGTGTTCAGACGACTGCCGCAACGGTTCAAGCTGACCAATCAAGTAAGCGAGGAACTTGTGACGAGAATCGTCTGACATTTCTTCTTTGTCACCGGTGACGGTTTCAGTTGGTGTAGGGGGCGGAATTGCTGCTGATGGCGGGTTCGGGGTCGCCGTTGGCAGCGAAGCGTCCGTTATGGGACCTGGTGGTGTCGTGTTTGTGACGGGAACTTTCGTTGTGGTGTTGGGGGCGCTCATATCCGGTCCTCTGCTGACTGAGATTCGAGAGTGGCTTTAGATTCGCACTGGTTGCGGAAATAGAAGGACGATTACTGAGGATCACCGACAACAGTGCGGACGCGCATTGTAACTGAATCGAATGCTTTCGAGCGAGCGCTACTGCTTCTCCGGGAACAGTGAGACCTTCACGTAGGTTGACGTGTTCAGGTACGTCTTCGCGGCCTCTTTGATCATTGCGGCGTCGAGTTTTTTATAAAACTCGGGCACGAGCCAGATGCCGGCGGGGTCTTCGCCGTGATAGAAGCGCAGGGCGATCTGGTTCAGCAGGTAACTGTTCTGCTTGCTGTTCGTCTCAAACTCGCGCAGCAACGCTTCCTTCTCGTCCGTGAGTTGTTTCACCGTGGGGCCTTCGGTTTTTAGTTCCTCGATCTCTGCAAACACTCGCTTGATGAGATCCTCGGTCCGATCGGGAGCGCTGCCGAATTGTATCGAGATTGAATACTCGGGCTTCGGAAACTTCGCGGCGCCGTCGTTCACGCTGACGCCGTACGTCCCACCCAGCTCTTCACGCAGCTCCTGGAGCAGCCGCATCTCCAGTATCTCCGTCATCGCCCGCAGCGCCACGCGACGCTCCTGGTCAAACACAAATGGACCAGTGAACACGATCAGCGACGTACTCTTCGGCTCGATCCCTTTCTCAACCCGCTTCTCGACGACGCCGGGCGCATACTTTACGCCGATATCCTTCCATGTCTCTTTTCGCTTCAGCGACGGCAACGAACCGAGATAACGCTCGACGAGGGGCTTCATCATCTGCTCGTCAAAACTCCCAACGAAGTAGAACGTGAAATCACTCGCATCGGCGAAACGGTCCTTATAAAACGCCAGCGACTTCTCGAGGTTCCACTGGTCCACCGTGGCCGCAGTTGGCCTCTGCCGTCGCGGGTGATTCTGGTAAAGCGTCTTAGTAAGTTCGTTGTAAAACTCAAACTCCGGCACCACACTCTGGTTCGCGAGCAACGTCTTCATCTGCGTGGACTGGACCGCGAACGCGTTCGCATCGGCCCGCGGTTGAGTGAAGCGAAGATAAATGAGCTGAAACATCGTCTCGAGATCTTTGCGAGAGCTGTTTCCCGTCAACCCTTCTTCGAGCTCTGAAATGTAAGTATTTGCGCCCACCACTTTGCCGGTCAGCATCTTCCCGAGATCGATCACATTAAACTTGCCGACACCTCCGGCAGTGAGCACCTGCGTGGCCGTACTGGCAGGAATGTAATTCGCGTCCGTCGCGAGCGAAGTTCCACCGGGACTCGACGCGCGAAACAGGATCTCGTCTGCTTTGAACGTGGTCGGCTTCAACACCACTTTCACGCCGTTGCTGAGTTCCCAGATCGTTAGACCAGCCTTTTCATTGGTGGTGACGTTCGCGACCTTGCCCGGCGCCGGCAACGGCTCGATCAGCGCGGTCGTGGCAACAGTGTCAACATACGCTTTCAAATCCGTCGGACGCGGTTCCTTGATGATCGCGGCGAGCTTTGCTTCGTCAGGTAGTGTGACACTCGCATTCTGCGGCGCGGTCAGCACGACCAGCCGGTTCTTCGTGCTTTCCGGAAACCACTCGCGCGCCAGTTTGTTGATCTCCGCCAAAGTGATCGTCGGGAGAAAACGCTGGTGCAGTTCATACTCGTGGTCGGCGCTCGGAAGCGTTTCGCCTTGCAGGAAGTTGCGAATGTATTCGGCGGCTTTCGCAGACGACAACGTATTATCTTTTTCCGTTAAGTACTGCTCGTACGAACGCAGGATGTTCGCCTTCTGCCGCGCCAACTCCGTCTCGGTGAATCCGAACCGCGCGACTCTTTCCGCTTCGGTTAACAGCGCGCGCAGGCCGCGTTCAACTCCATCGTCTTTCACCAGCGCCGTCAGAAACGCGATATCCTTCGTCCGCGCAAGAAAAGCACCGCGCCCGGTGAAACCAAACAGAAACGGCGCATCGGGTTTCTGCGTGATCTCTGCAAACCGCGCATTCAGCATTCCTGAAAACAAACGATCGACAGTTTTCTGGCGATAAACGCCGACCGTGCCTTCTTCGACCGAAGGCAACAGCGTGTCGATCTCGATACTCGTGTTTGTCGTCTCTTTGTCGGTAATGATCGCGAAACCGGTATCGGTGCGATCGGGCACGTCGTAAGTCGGTCGCGGCTTAGGATTGGTTGCAGCCGGCAGGGAAGCAAAGTGAGTATTGATAAGTTTTTCGATCGCTGCTTTGTCGAAATCACCAACGGCGACAACGGCCATCAGATCCGGGCGGTACCAGTCTTTGTAGAATTGGACCAGGCGTTCCGGTTTGGCGTTTTGGATGATCTCCGGCAATCCGATCGGCATTCGTTCGGCGTAACGCGATCCCTTGAACACGATCGGAAACAGTCGTTCAGTCGTGCGCATACCCGCGCCCCGACTCAAACGCCACTCTTCCATCACCACTCCGCGTTCCTTCTCGATTTCCGCCGGATCGAACGTGACGTTGCGCGCCCAGTCCTCGAGCACTTGAAACGCCCGCTCCATCGCGCCGGGTTTGTCAGTCGGCACTTGAAGCATGTAAACGGTTTCGTCAAAGCTCGTGTACGCATTCGCATCCGCACCGAAGCGCATGCCTAACGACTCGATGAACGCGACCAGATCGTGCTTCGGAAAATTCTTGGTGCCGTTGAACGCCATGTGCTCGACGAAGTGGGCCAGTCCGCGCTGGTCGGGATCTTCCAGAACTGATCCGGCTTTAATAACCAGACGAAGCTCGGCGCGTTTCTCCGGTTTCTTGTTGCGCAGAATGTAGTAGCGCAGCCCGTTCGGAAACTTGCCCATCGTGATCGCGGGATCGAGGGGCATTGGCTGGTTCAGTTGCGGCGTCTGACTGGCGGCCGGCAGACACACTGCGACGACGAAGAGGAGGATCGAAAGGATCCGTGTAAAGATTTGAGTTTTCATTTAAGCAAAATCACGATTGAGGATAAACGAGAGCGAGTGGCCTCGCGCGGTCCATCCTTCTTTGGAGTAAGCAATGGGAAGATCGACAGAGGCGTTACGTTCACCGTTAAGTTCGCTCGCCCACGCGTTGCCGGAAACTTGTTCACATCTGAGCAGGTAATGCTCGATGCCGGTGAACACGCTGCGCCAGTAACCGCCGTAGAGGGTTTTGTAAACAACTCCATCGACCTCGACATAGACGCGCTTGCCGCTAATGATCTTGTAATTGATGCGGCCGAGCAGATCCAGCAGGCGGCATTGGTCGAAGACGTTGGGATTCGACGCAGACGGAGATCCCGGAAGATCTTGATCGTCGTCACGCCATGATTCAGGTTTGTACATCGGGGCCCCCCGGAACGTGCGGCCATTATATTCCTTAAATCCGTGTTTAAGGAACCCGTTTTGCGGCGTAAAGGCCGGTAAAAATAAACTCGATTTTGCCGCTCTTTCCGGGGGCGAAGACCACCTCGTTCTCATTGTTCGCGCCAAAGGTGAATTTTCTCTCGCCGGTTTTCGTCATCGGGTAATCTCTGCCGTCAAACTTCATGAACAGCTTGCCGTCTTTGACGGAGACGTCCCAGGCCTGCGGCGCATGTGAGTAGGATCCTGCGTATTCCTGCATTTCGGCCGGGGTGATCGGATCTGCGGCTGCTGGTTTTTCAGGTTCGTCGTCTTTCAGACCGAGCCCGATTTCTGTTGCCTTGTTCAGGCTCTTGCGCATCGTTTCGCCGCTTCGGTTCGTGAGCACAATGACGGCGAACTTGCGCGAAGGCGCCATCTGGATCATCGAGCCGTAGCCGCGGCTGAAACCGCCGTGACCGACAAACTCGACGTCTTTAAATTTAAAGACCGTCAAACCATACGCGTAGTAAGCATCCTTTTCACCGGGGACGGCAATGTGATGTCCGAACATCTTGCCGATCAGAGTTGACGACAGCACTTGCTTGCCGTCGAGTCGTCCTTCGTTGAGTAGAGCAATCACCCAACGCGAGAGGTCGTTCGCATTCGAGAAGATCGATCCGGCGGGCCACATCGCAACGTTGTTGAAAAACGGACGGACGATCGTCGGTTTCCCCTGCACGGGTTGATGAGGGCTGGCGAGCGGATACGTCATCGCCATCAACGGGCGCAGCGTCGTGCGCTCCATGCCGATTGGCGTGAACAACAACTCGGTCATTGCGTCGCCGTAGGGCTTACCTTGAAGCTCCTCGACGACGAAACCAGATAACCAGAAACCGGCACTCGAGTACGAATAGATCTCGCCCTGCCCGGCGAAGAAGATCTCGTCTTTCCACGATCGGACCATGTTGCCAAGCGCCGGATCGTCGTTTGAGATCGACGGCGCAGCAAAATCGCGGATGCCCGCGGAGTTGCTCAACAACTGATGCGCGGTTAAGGCGCCGATCTTCGGATTCAAGCCTTTCACTCGATTTCCAATCGGCTCGTTCAGATTGATCTTGTTTTGTTCGGCGAGTGTGACGAGTGCGGCGGCCGTGAACATCTTCGTCGTCGACCCGAGACGAAAAAGCATCTCGGGTTGCATCGGTGCGCCGGTCTCGATGTTCGCGACGCCAAACGCCCTTTGATAGACCACGCGATCGCCGCTCACGATCGCAATCACAGCGCCCGGAGTGTTTCGCTCTTTGAGTTCTTCCGGTACGAGCTTTTCAAGTTCGGTGAAGTCGGGCGGCTTGGCGATTGATACTGCCGGAAGTAGCAGTAAGAGCACGAGGCAGACGCATTTGATCCATCGCATGAGATTGGTCTCCATTCGGGTTCTTGATTATTCTGCTGGCAGGATAAAGTCAAGAGTTATGTGGGGAGACGGTTTGCAGGCACACATAAAACTGAAGTTCAGACCACTTTTTCGTGGAACATGCGTGTTATGCATGGTCCTGGTGCTGTTCGCCGCGTGCAATCGTGACGGCGGTTCGCCGGCTGTATCAAAGGGTGTGATCGAGATGAAGTCTGGTCCGATTGTGTATGTGGCGTTAGGTGATTCGACTGGTTCGGGAGTCGGTGCGCGGAATGGCGGTTACGTTGCGCGCTTGTTCACTCGGTTGCTGGAGCATCGGCCCGGTTCCGAATTGGCGAACCTTTGCGTGAGTGGCGCGACCACTGACGACGTCGTGAGACGTCAGTTGCAAAGCGGTGTTGAGAAATCGCCTGACCTGGTGACGTTGGGAATCGGTATCAACGACATCGGTCACGGTTTGACGATCGAGCAGTTTGCGAAAAACTACGATGAGATTCTCACCACGTTGAAGCTGAAGACTGAAGCTGAGATCGTCGTCACGAACATTCCTGACGTTTCGAGTGCGCCGCGAATTCCGGCGTCGATGCGGGCGGAGTACCAGCGACAGATCGAGAGCTTCAATCAGCGGCTTGAAGAAATCGCGCGCAGTCACGAGGTCACGATCTTCGACGTCTTCACGATCACGCGTCGAGAACTACCATCTAATCTCCAGTATTTTTCCGGCGATGGTTTCCATCCATCGGACGAAGGTTACGAGTTATGGGCCGAGCAGATGTGGCCTTCGATCGCAGTAGTGATCGGGGCGAAGTGAATCACGTTTGTTCGTTCAAAAAGATAGTTGACAATACAAAAAGTTGTTCTATTATCCCGTCGTCCGTCTCAAAGAACGCTCTCCCCAACTTGTTCTAGCCCACACTTACAAGCAGGGAACAATCAGGTTTAGCTTCGACAGGTTAATAGTGTTTTCTATTCGACCTTGAGTTGAAGCTACTCGACTGCGTAACGCCAATTAAATAAGCGAGGATACGATGAGGATCTTTAATAGAACCGATACGCTCTTAGTGTGCCGATCTG
>JAICGQ010000296.1 GCA_025923035.1 Pyrinomonadaceae bacterium
CTGAAAAAACGACTCCGCGTTGTACTCGTATACCTCGTTTCCAACCCGCAAACTCAAATCATTCGTCGCAAACTCAGCAAACGGCGGCGACAGCGAAACTCCATTCTCACCGGCCACGACGTCGAGATGCTTCAACTCAGGCGGAAACTCGGACCACTCAGTCCCCCGAACCTGCTCCAGCGTCCCCTGCAACTCCCGCATCAGCACCGCGCAATCGACAACATCACACACGCGTCGCGAACCACGCTCGTAATAACCGATCTCCCGTTTCTCCTGATCGATCTGCCACGTCGCGCGCACACGATACCGCCAGTTGTTTGGAGACGGATGCACAACAATCGGCGGCAACGGATCCAGGCGCGCGATGCGTTGCAAACAATCCGAAATGATGGCGCCTTTCGCCGCGAGTTGTGCTTCGTACGTGAGTTGTTGAAAGTCGCAACCGCCGCAGCGCCCAAAATACGGACATGGCGGCTCCACGCGCACCGGCGAAGGCGTGAGCACCTCCAGCACCGACGCAAACAAAACGTTCCCCTGCTCGCGTTCCACCTGCACGCGCAACTGATCTCCCGGCGCCGCAAGTGAAACTAAAACGGTCTTGCCGTCAGCGTGGGCCAACCCCACGCCGCCCGGCAGAATCCGCTCGATCTCAACCCTTAGACTCTTCACCCCTAAATCGCTTAACGCGCAGCTTGCTGATGTGGCGCCCACTGGTTCGGCGGGGGCGGCGGCGCGTAATCCTGTTGCACCGCCTGGAGTTCAAACTTGACCCCCCCGACGACGCCGGCGAGGGCGTTGTAAATCAGCGCGCCAATGATCCCGCCGATGAAACCCAACACCCCATAGAAGATCGGAATGCCAATCATCATGCCGACGCCAACCCCGATGGTACCCAATCCGCCAATAGTGGCTTCGTCCCGCGGTGCAAGCGACGCCATGCTCGCGCCCATGATTATAAAAATGAGCCCGTAAAGCACGCCGATGATCAACCCGAACACAAACATCAGCAACCCATACATCTTGGCCACTGAAAACACGCCGAAGCGCTTAATCGTCATTTCAGCCATCACGTTCTCCTTTTTAAAGCTAGACGTAAAACAAGCTGAGTCGCGGCACGGCAAACTGCTCCCGCAAACGCTTCAGCAGAAGATTATCGAAGGTTTGATCGTAAACGGCAGTCTCCATCTGACTGCGATACGGCTTGAGTTGATCTTTAACTCCACTCTTCAGTGCGTCGAGCTCCGTCGCGGTGATCACCGCCAGCATCGCATCGTTCAGCATTCGCTCCAGTCCGGTGAGTGAGTCTTCGAGACGCCGCGTGTCGAGCACGCCGTTGGCCGAGAGATCGTCGCGGATCTCCTGCAACAGAGCAGCGGCGCGCGCAAGTGCTTCCGACAGGTCGTCTTCTGTTCTCGACTGCGATAAACGAACGAGCTCGCTTTGGGAACGTTGTAAATGTTCACTGATGGCGGCGGCCGTAAATGGAGTCTTCTCTGTTTCCGCGCCATCTGTTTGCTCCGACGCGCCGACACGCGCCTCGACCCATTCCGCGTATTGCGCTTCAACTTCCTCCTGGCAGTAAAGCAGCGTCTTCACACTGCGCTTCCGCGGCCGCGACTCGTACGAATCAAACGCCCGTTCAACTCCACGCAGAACGATGTGCAACGGAATTCCCTGCTGCTTCCACGTTTCCATCAGCGCCCAATCCAGCGGACTTAGAAAGAGATGCTTAGCACGTCGCCTGACGAAGGCATCTTCAATTTCGGTGAAATAGTTGAAGTAATTCAAGTCTGGTTGATTTCGTAGATGATGCGTAAACCGTCGAGCGTCAGGGTCTCGTCAACCGCGTCAATATACTCTGACGCATGTCCCATCAACGGCGCCAGGCCGCCGGTCGCGATCACTTTCGCGGAGCCGCCCATCGCCTCGCGTATCAGTTCGATCAATCCATCGACCATGGCCACCGTACCGAAGTACATCCCCGACTGAAGCGCCCCAACGGTTGACGACGCGATAACTTTCCGCGGCCGTTCAAACTCAACCATTTTCAGTTTCGCCGCACGAGCGGCAAGAGCATTGGAAGCAGTCATGATTCCCGGCACAATGATGCCGCCCAGAAACTCCCGCTTCGAATTGATCGCGTTGAAGGTCGTGGCGGTGCCAAAGTCGATCACGACACAAGGCGCGCCGTATTTCTCGACGGCGGCAACGGCGTCCACGATCCTGTCTGAGCCCAGTTCTGAAGGTTCGTCGTAACTTATCGTCAAACCGGTGTTCGTCGTGTGGTCCACAAAGATCGGCGTGACTTTGAAGTATTGCTCCGCCAGCCATTGAAGCATGTAATTCAGATCAGGAACGACCGACGAAATGATGACGGCGTCGACTTTTCCGGCGTCCAGGCCGGCGAGATCAAACAGTGTCCTCACCTGGATGCCGTATTCGTCCGTAGTACGCAGTTCCTCGCGGTTCAGCCGCCAGGTTTTTAGCAACTCCGGTCCCTGAAAAACGCCGAGCTTGACTTCGGTATTGCCACCGTCAATCGCCAGAAGCATAAGCGAGTTCCTCGACGTCGTTTGGTGTTCCGTCCAGCACCTGCTCGATCAAATCCGCGGCGCGCGCCGGGCCGTTCTCCTGTTTCAACTGCACGCTCACCTCACGTGCTCTTTGCGCATACAAAGGTTCACTCAACAGCTTGTTCAACTCCTTCGCTACACGAGGCGCACGATATTTGGCCCGGTAGACAGTGCGACTCACGCCCAGTCGCGCCGCATGTTCCGCGTTGTCTGATTGATCGAACGCGAACGGGACGATCAACGTCGGCACACCTGCCAGCAAACCGTGCGACGTCGTCCCCACGCCACCGTGATGAACGACGACACTCGCGCGCGGCATCAGCGATTCGTACGAAACATACTCCACGGCGATCATGTCGGCAGGAAGCGTGCCGGGATGATTGCGTTCGTCGCCGATCAGCAGCACCGCCCGTTGGCCCAACTGCTTCGCTGCCTCGATGCTCTCACGAAAGAATTCGCGGCCGATCCAAACAGCGGACGAGCCGAGGGTGAAGACGATTGGCGGCGGACCGTTGTCGAGGAAGTCTGCGAGTGCCGGTGGTAAATCGGATTCCTGATTACCGACGTAGAAACAGAAACCGGTAATCTCGGTTTGCGGCGGCCAATCCGGTTGCGGCGCCGCAAACACTTTCGAAAACATCGCCAGTATGCGAAGCGGGGAGTGTTGTCCCTCAAACATCGGATTGCCGTAGTCGTTTAGACCAAGCTCAGCACGGAACTCAACCACGGGCTTCGCTTTGTATTCGCTCCTCATTACGTCGAAAAACAATTTGAGGAAGCGCGGGCCAAGCAGGCTGAACACTTTGGTCGTCCACTGCATCACGGGCGGGATTGGCGGATCGTACACGGAGAAAAACGAGAGCGGCGCGAGTACGGTCGAGATCCACGGCAAGCCGGTTTTGCGGCCAACGAGCGGGCCGGCGGGCGCGGCCGGATGAGTTATCAATACATCCGCACCCTCAACTGCAATCAGCAAATCCGCGTAAGCGTCGCGAATGGCGGGATAGACGATCTCTTCCATCAGGAACCTTGGACCAGTTCGTGGTTCCATGATCTTTTCGATCAGTTCCGGCGCCTGTTCTTTCGGTTGCGGGATGTTCGGTCGTACAGGCGCGTGTTCCAACCCCATGGCCTCGAGCCTCTCACGATACATCTCCATAGTCGCGATCACCGGGCGGTGTCCGCGCGCGCGCAGCTCGAGTGCCATCGCCATGTAGGGATGGAGGTCGCCAAACGATCCCCACGTGTTCAGCACTATGCGCTTACCATTTGCCATAGATTAATCCGCGGGTCTCAGCCTGACGTCTCCGGCCCTCACGAGCTTCATGCCATCCGTGGTTTCGAGTCGCAAAGCGCCGTCGCTCTCGACGCCGCGAGTGATACCTTGCCAGACCTCGTCGCCGTTCGCCACCTGCACCGCTTTTCCGTTCGCGTACGACGACCGGCTGGTCCAGGCGGCGACGATCTTCTCGCGGCCATCAACTTCGTGCAGCAGCGAATACCAACGCGACAAGGCCCGCAGCAGCGCCGCCAGCAACGCCTCACGCTCCGGAGTGCGTCCAGAGGCTTCCGCTACCGAAGTCGCGACCGCGGCGATCTCCGCGGGATACGCATCCGCGGTGAGATTGATACCAATACCGACAATCACCGCGCGTCCGGTGGGCGTCTCAACCGACTCCGCCAGTATGCCGCAGATTTTTCGCTCACCTGAAAGAAGATCGTTGGGCCACTTGATGTCGGTGTTCACATCGCCTGCCTCGCTCAACGCCTCCGCCACCGCCAGCGCCGCCATAAATGTAATCAACGGCCACTGTTCCAGCGCGATTGTGGGCTGCAAAAGCACGCTGAAATAAAGTCCCGCGCCCTTCGGCGACGACCACGCGCGCTGCAAACGTCCACGGCCCGCGGTTTGCTCCTCCGCCACAATCGACAGGCCTTCGCAAGCGCCTTCTGACGCCTGCCGCGCCAGTTCAGTGTTGGTTGAAGGCAACGACTCGAAACGCAGGATCCTGGGCTTAAGGGATTTCATCGACACCGGATATTAACGTGAGGACAACTCTACTACACAAACTCGAAATACCGCTGGTGATGATCGTGCTCCTCGCAGGCGCAGCATTTCTGACGAAGATGTGCTACCTCTCACTGGCATTCAACACGCTCTTCACCATCGCCTTCCTGGGCATCTTTTACTGGTACCTGCGAGCGCGTTTCAACCTGCGCGTACCCCTCGTGCTCCTTGCTCTCGTCTTCCTCGCGTTGCAAGTCGACGCCCTGGGAAACTTCTTCCGCCTGTACGGCCGGCAGTTTGGACCAATGCAGTACGACGAGTTCTCGCACTTGACGGTGCAGGTGCTCGTCAGTCCGATCATCATCTGGTTTGTCACGCGACTGCTGCACGGGTACGGCTATCGCTTGCCACTGATACTGACTGCCTTCTTCGCCGCGACGACGGTGTTCAGCCTCTCAGCCGCGTACGAAATCATCGAGCTGTGGGATGAGCTTCACTTTGGCGGCCAGCGAATCTGGGGTAAGTACGACACGGCCACCGATCTTCAGTGGGACCTCTGCGGCATAATCATCGGCACCGTGTTTTCCTGTATCATGTTGCGGACGTTTCAACCCGTCCATGACCGCGCGCGCGAATCAGCGCTAGAGCAGTCGCAGGTTTCTGTCGCCAGACTTCCGTGATTGACTGGTTCCCCATCAGGCTTTCCTTCGCCGTGGCCACGGCGGCGACACTGATCGCGTTGGTGGCCGGTTCCGGTTTAGCGTGGCTGCTCGCGCGCAAACGATTTCCCGGGCGCAACCTCGTCGACGCGCTCGTCACGCTGCCACTCGTGCTCCCGCCGACAGTCCTTGGTTACTACCTGCTGGTCCTGCTCGGCACGCGTTCCGCAATCGGCGGATTTCTCTATAACAAATTCGGCATCCGGCTCACGTTCACCGTGACCGCCGCGATCATCGCCGCGACGATACACGCGCTGCCATTGGTAACGAAGAGTTTGCGAGCGGCGTTTGAAGGCGTGAACACGGATCTCGAAGCCGCCGCACGCACGTTGGGCCTCAACAACCGGCGAATCTTTCTGCGAGTAACTTTGCCGCTTGCTTCGAAGGGTGTGCTGGCGGCGACGGCGCTCGCGTTTGCGCGCGCGCTGGGTGACTTTGGTGTGACGATAATGATCGCCGGAAACATTCCCGGCAAGACGCAGACTGCATCGGTGGCGATATACGATGCAGTGCAGGCGGGACGCGATAACGAAGCCCTTACGCTCGCTGTGACGGTGTCAGTGATCGCGACGTTTATGCTTTATCTGATTAATCGATACGGTCGAGTCAGGTGGTAACCGGGAAACACGGATTTCAGGTTCGTGGCTCCCAGGTGACTAGCAGCGATCTCGCCAAACACGTCGCGGAAGTCAGTAGTCAAGGCCAGGTCGCGTTCTTCAAAGAGTTGGTCGTTCTTCAATCCGGGCCAGCGTCCATAAACCTTGCCGCCCTGCACTGAGTTACCCAACACAAACATCGCGTTGGCGTGTCCGTGGTCCGTTCCGCGGTTGCCGTTCTCTCTCACCGTCCGGCCAAACTCCGACATTGTCAGGATCACGACGTCGTCCATGCGTTGGCCCAGGTCCTGGTAGAAGGCCGCGATTGCGTTACTGAACTGCTGCAACAGGTTTGCGAGCTGGCCACGATAGTCGCCCTGGTTCGCGTGCGTGTCCCAGTTGGGCATATCTGTGAAGGCGATTTCCAAACCGACATCTGATTTGATCAACTGCGCGATCTGCCGCATCGAGTTGCCGAACGCGTTCGTTGGATAAACGGCGCCGTTCTCGGGTTTGTACTGCGCGGGATTCACCTTCTTCAAAGAATTCACGGCTTC
>JAICGQ010000297.1 GCA_025923035.1 Pyrinomonadaceae bacterium
ACAATCTTCACGTCCCAGCCGGGTTTGATTTTGATCTTTATGCGCTGGTAACCCGCGTCAACTTCCTTGCGAATCTTCTCAATCAGGATCTCGGGTGTGTTTTGAATTCCGATCGAGACACCGCAGGAGATCTCGTTACGCGTGCCGCCGAGATGCCGCCACAAGGGCACGCCGCGCTTTTTAGCTTCGAGGTCCCAGCAGGCGTTTTCGATGGTAGCTTTCGCCATGCGATGACCGCGCACCGGTCTCATCAATGCGAAAACACGACCCGCGTTTTCACATTCTTTTCCGATCACCATCGGCGCCAGAAACTCGCGCAACGTGATCCAGGCGGTCTCTGTCCATTCGTCGCTGTAAAAAGGGCCTTCGCCGGCGGTGCATTCGCCCCATCCTTCGGCGCCGTCGCTGTCGGTGACGCGCGCCAGAACGATGCGCCGTTCAGTAGTACGACCGAAGCTGGTTTCGAAGAAGTGGACGAGGGGCAGGCGTATTTCGCGAAGTTCGATCGACTCGATGATCAAGGTCTGAAAGTTGCTCCTCCGTGCAGAGGCATTATGCCTTTCCGACAACCACTTGTCAGCTTGTGGATCATGATCATCGGTGTTTTCGGCAACGCACTGATTTAAGGTCAGCTTAACTTGACCCGCCATGGGTAAACTGATAAAAGGCTGGCACAAATTGTAAGTCCTGCCGGCCTCAAAGTTTCTCCGGTATTCCTCATAAATAATGTGCGGGATTTTTGTCACTTTTTCAGCTTGGTGAGGATTTCTATGCGATCTAAAACCCCTTTGTCCCCGGCATGGTCGATTCGCGTCCTGGTTACGTCCGCAATCGTACTTCTTACAGTTTTCGCTTGCAGTCAATTGCTTGATTTCAACTCGCGCGTACACGCGATTTCGACCAGCGTTGTAATCAGCGAGTTTCGTGTTCGTGGTCCAAACGGCGCCGCTGACGAGTTCGTCGAGCTCTACAATCTTTCGGCTGGTCCGGTCAACGTTGGCGGATGGAAGATCCGCGGCTCAAATTCAGCCGGCTCAATCTCTGACCGCGCCATAATCACGGCGGGCACCATCATCCAGCCCGGTTGTCATTATCTGGTAACTAACTCTTCTACTAGCGGCGGTCCATACAGCGGCGCTGTGACCGGCGACCAGAACTATACGGTCGGTATCACCGACGATGGCGGAATCGCGCTGACCCTTTCTGACAACACGATCATCGACCAGGTCGGCATGAGCGCCGGATCCGCGTTCAAAGAAGGGACGCCGCTGACGAACCTCGGTACCAGCAACCTGAACCGCGGCTACGAGCGTAAGCCGGGCGGCGCGGCCGGAAGCGGCACAGACACGGACAACAATTCCACCGACTTCCAGTTGATTACGCCCAGCGATCCGCAGAACTCCGTGAGTGGTTGCGTTTCGCCGAGCCCAACACCAACGCCGACTCCAACGCCATCGCCTACTCCCACCCCGACGCCATCGCCAACACCTACTCCGTCACCAACACCAACGCCCGCACTTAACGTAATCATCAACGAGGTCGACTCAGACACACCCGGCACGGACGTCGCCGAGTTTGTCGAACTCTACGATGGCGGCGTCGGCAACACCCCGCTCGACGGTCTCGTCGTCGTCTTCTACAACGGCAACGGCGATGTGTCATACGCGGCGTTCGATCTCGACGGACGATCCACCGATGCGAATGGATATTTCGTCTTGGGAAATACCGCGGTTCCGGGAAGAGATCTGGTGTTCGGGAACGGCCTGTTGCAGAACGGTGAAGACGCCGTTGCGCTGTACGCAGCGAACGGAGCCAACTTCCCGAACGGCACGGCCGTCACCACCGTCAACCTTCGCGACGCGGTGGTTTACGACACTGCTGATCCGGACGATCCGGGTCTGCTCGTTCTTTTGAACGCCGGTCAGCCACAGGTCGATGAATCGAGCGGCACAGCGCCTGACGCCGATTCGATCGGACGCTGTCCGAACGGCGACGGTGGCGCACGCAACACGACGACGTACATCGCTCGCACACCAACGCCTGACGCCGTGAACAACTGTCCGGCGCCTCCGGTCGTCGCAAAGATCAACGAGGTCCAGGGCAATGGTGCAGTCTCTCCATTCGCAGGACTGGGCGTGATCACTTCCGGCATCGTGACCGCTCGCAAGTCGAACGGTTTCTTCATGCAGGAACCGGACCTCACGGTCGACCTCGACGAAAACACATCAGAAGGTATCTTCGTTTTCGTTGGTGGCGCGCCGGCAGTTGCTGTTGGCGATACCGTAACAGTCACCGGCACGGCGACGGAGTTCTTCAACCTGACACAGATTTCCAGCTCGAACAGCAACGTTTCGATTTCGTCGAGCGGCAATCCGCTACCCGCGCCGATCACGCTCACGACGACGATTCTCAGTCCGGCGGGTCCGACGGACCAGCTCGAACGATTCGAAGGGATGCGCGTGCATGCCGACACGGTCGTTTCGGTTGCTCCGACGAACCAGTTTGGTGAGATCTTCACCGTGCTCGACGGCGTCACACGACCAATGCGCGAACCAGGCATCGAGATCTCGTTGCCCGTGCCGCCAGATCCGACCACAAATGCCATCGACTGCTGCATTCCGCGTTGGGACGAAAACCCCGAACGGATCATGATCGATACCGACGGCCTGGTTGGTTCAACTCGACTCAACGTCACCTCAAACGTGACGCTGTCGAACATCACCGGTCCTCTCGACTTCACGTTCGACGACTACAAGATAGCGCCGGAAACGACGCCGTCCACGTCGGCGAACATGAGCGCCGTGCCGGTGCCGACACCCGCGGCGGGCGAATTCACGATCGCCGGTTACAACATCGAGAACTTCAACAACGGCACGACGCAGCGTCAGAAAGCCGCGCTGGCCATTCGCGACGTACTGCGTCTGCCGGACATCATCGGCACCATCGAGATCGGCAGCCTCGCGGCACTTCAAGCCCTGGCGCAAGAGGTCGAGAACATCTCGACCGTTCATTACGAAGCGCGGTTACTCGGGACAAACGGGGCTCAGCAGGTCGGTTTCCTAATCAAGACGTCGCGCATTCAGATCGACAGCGTCGTCCAGGAGGAACTCGCCGGATGCGTTCCCACTACCCCGGCGACCTGCAACACGTTTATCGATCCGAATAACGGCCAACCGGCGTTGCTCAACGATCGTCCGCCGCTCGTGCTTCACGCCACCGTCGATGCGTTGACGCCGAATCCGCGTCAGATCATCGTGGTAGTCAATCACACGCGTTCGTTCATCGACGTCGAAGGCGACAACGCGGAAGGCCGGCGCGTCCGTGAGAAGCGCAAGGCGCAGGGTGAGTTCCTGGCAGACCTGCTTCAGGATCTGCAGACGGACAATCCGGGAACGCCCGTGATTTCGATCGGCGACTACAACGCGTACCAATTCAACGACGGGTACACGGATCCGATTGCTACCATCAAGGGCACACCCACCGCCGACGATCAAGTGGTGGTGGATGAGAGTCCGGATCTTGTGAATCCTAACTTCACCAACCTGACGGACAGCCTGCCGGCCGACCAGCGTTACAGCTTTATCTTCGAGGGAACGCCGCAAGCCATCGACCACTTCATCATCAACGCCGCTGCCTCTTCGATCCTGCAGCGTTACCACATCGCCCGCAACAACGCCGATTTTCCAGAAGGCGCGTTGTTCGCCGGCGATGCCACGCGGCCGGAACGAAATTCCGATCACGACATGCCGGTCGGATTCTTCAAGTTCGCGAAAGCGGCAACAACGACTACAGTGTCTGATGCGTCGGCGATCTTCAGCACGTCGGATCAGAGCGTGACGCTTACGGCGAACGTGAGTGGTCCAGCTCCGATCAGCGAAGGCACCGTGACCTTCACCGTCAGAGACTCGAGCAACAACGTGGTCGGTCTGCCGGTGGTAGGAAACGTTTCGGGCGGAGTCGCGACGGCGAATTACACTCTCCCGGGTGGGACCGCGCCGCAAGCTCTGACGATCACCGGAGAGTTCAGTGGCGGTGATTTCACGCAAGCGAGTAGCGATACCGCAACGTTGTCAGTCAGTTTCAACATCTGCCTGCTGTACGATCCGTCGAAGGCCGTGAAGAGTGGAGCTGCTTATCCGATCAAGATTCAGCTCTGCGACGTCAACGGCAACAACGTATCGTCGGCGAGTGTTGTGCTAAATGCCGTCAACGTTCAGCAAGTGTCGACGTCGGCTTACGGCGACGTGATCACCGCTGGAAACGCAAACGGCGACAGCGACTTCCGGTTCGACGATGGTTTCTACATCCTTAACTTGAAGACCACCGGACTAACTACCGGAACCTACAAGCTGTACTTCACGGCTGGAGATGATCCGGTGCTGCACTCGGTGGAGTTTCAGGTCAGGTAAGCTGTTGTGAGTAACAAATCCGTGTTCCTGCCGCCAGGTGGGAACACGGATTTTTTGACCGATCCGGGCATGCCTATGTGACCGATTCTGGTCACGTTGACCAGATCACAGTCATCTGCAAAATAAACGCTTTTTTCAGTATTGACCCGGCCTCAGGGGAACTGGTAAAAGCATGGATCAAGCCCCGCCGGGTTGTTTGCCCAACCGGTTTCCCACTCAAACTTTGAATAAGGATCCGCGTGTTACCAGGACCGGAAATGGTAGCGACCGGGTACATTGCGTTGGGCCATCCTTTCGGCTCGGTTGGCTCGACGCAACCCCGATCGCTACCAGTTCCGGTTCTTCAGTTTTGGGATTATTCCGTTGAGACGCGGTCTTGCTGGTTGAGTGCGGCGTGCATTGTGTGCCAGGGAAGCGTGGCGCATTTGACGCGGACGGGAAAATCGCGGACGCCGGCAAAGATCTTCAGATTGCCGAGATTGTTCTGTTCGGTTTCTTCATCGAGCTCGCCCGTAACCATCGAATGAAACTCTTTGAATAGCTCCTCAGCCTGTTTCCTGGTCTTTCCCTTCACCGCTTGCGTCATCATGCTCGCCGCGGCCTTCGAAATCGCACAACCCGAACCTTCAAACGCGATCTCCTGGACCGCGTCGTCGGCAACATTCACGTAGATTGTGAGTTGATCGCCGCAGAGCGGGTTGTAACCTTCGGCGGTGTAGTTTGCGTTTTCCAGCTTGCGGAAGTTTCGCGGCTTCTTGTTGTGGTCCAGGATTACCTGCTGGTAAAGCTCGTTCAGTTCAGACATGATTCATTGCCGATTGCAATTGCCAATGGCCGAGTGCTCGCTTGCCTCGCCGCTGCTCGATGCCGCTGCCGCGAACTCATGAATAGTTACACCCCGTGGCTCTAGAACCAATTGGCAATCAGCTAAATATTTCAATAACTTTTTCAATCGTGCGCGCCAGCACATCGATCTCTTCCTTCGTGTTGTAAAAAGCAAACGACGCCCGCGCGGTCGCCGGCACATTGAACCGTTGCATCACGGGTTGCGCACAGTGATGTCCGGCGCGAACGGCGATGCCTTCCTGGTCCAGGATCGTGCCGATGTCGTGCGGATGAATATCGTCGATGATAAACGACAGCACGCTCGCTTTGTTCTTCGCGGTACCGATGATGCGCACACCTTCGATCGCTGACACACGCTCAGTCGCATAACGCAGCAACTCGGCTTCATACGCCGCCGCCTGTTCGCGACCAATACTGTTCAGATAATCAATCGCCGCACCCAAACCGATCTGCGACGCGATTGCCGGCGTGCCCGCTTCGAGCTTGTTCGGCAGCTCAGCGTAGGTCGTCTTCTCGAACGTGACGGTCTTGATCATGTCGCCGCCACCCTGAAACGGATTCATCTTTTCGAGCAGCTCAGCCTTGCCGTAAATGATGCCGCTGCCCGTCGGCGCAAACATCTTGTGACCGGAAAAGACGTAGAAATCGGCATCGAGATCCTGTACGTCAACCGGCATGTGCGGCGCCGCCTGCGCACCGTCGATCAGCACAGGCACGCCATACTTGTGCGCCTGCGCAATCATCTGTTTGACGGGATTGATCGTTCCCAGCGCGTTCGAGACGTGAATCACGCTGACCAATTTCGTCCGCTCATTCAACAGGCCGTCGTACTCGTCGATCAGCAACTCGCCCGCGTCGTTCATCGGTATCACGCGAAGCCGCGCGCCTTTTTCCTCGCACAACATCTGCCAGGGAACGATATTGGCGTGATGCTCCATCGCCGAAATGATGATCTCATCACCCTCGCCGATGAACTTTCGGCCGTAGCCGTACATCACGAGGTTGATGCCTTCAGTCGCGCCGCGCACGAAAATGCATTCGCGACTCTCGCGAGCGTTTATAAACCGCTTCACTTTCTCGCG